>NZ_VOZE01000005.1:0-298027 GCF_013419925.1 Acinetobacter sp. YH12045
CAAGAGTGAACCACCTGATCCCTTCCCGAACTCAGAAGTGAAACCTCTTAGCGCTGATGGTAGTGTGGGGTTACCCATGTGAGAGTAAGTCATCGCCAGCTCATTATTCGAAAACACCCCCTGATATATCAGGGGGTGTTTTTTTATGTCGGGAAAAAGGGAGGGAAGGGGGAGAAAATAAAGAATTCTTCATTCATTTTTATGTGATTTTTAAATTAAAGGCAGAAAGGCGTATACTATCCTCGTCATTGATGGAAAGCTCATGTCTGATTTAGCCTCAAATTCTCCATATATTGAATATGGCACACGGCCATTTCTTGCCATTTTATTTTCTTTATTTTTAGCAGGTTTCGCAATTTTTTCATCGTTGTATTGTGTACAACCGATGATGCCCATCTTTGCGGATTTCTTTCATGTCAGTCCGACACATAGCAGCTTTCCATTATCTTTTTCAACCATTGCCTTAGCGGTAGGGCTGCTGTTCACTGGTTTGATTTCAGATCGATTCGGTCGTAAGCCTGTGATGGTCACCGCTTTATTTTTGGCAGCATCACTTTCAATTATCAGTTCTATATTTCCACTTTGGGAAATATTTTTACTGAATCGAGTGTTGATCGGATTAAGTGTTAGCGGTGTTGCTGCTGTTGCAATGACTTATATAGGTGAAGAAATTGCGCAAAAAGATATAGGCTTTGCAATGGGCCTGTATATTTCAGGTACCGCAATTGGCGGAATGGGTGGGCGTCTCATTGCTGGGGTATTGATTGATTATATCAGTTGGCAAAATGCCATGATGATTATCGGTATGGTTAACCTCTGTATAGCCACAGCGTTCTTTTTATTACTTCCGGCATCTCAACATTTTCAAGCTTATCCTATTCGTTTCAACCGATTTTATGAATCTTTCGTTAAAAATTTAGCAGATCCTAAGCTTAGAATCTTATTCCTTCAAGGTTTTATCCTCATGGGATGTTTTGTCTCTATATTTAATTATATGAGCTACCACCTATTAGAAGAACCTTATCAACTTTCTCAAACTTGGATTGGGCTAATCTCCATAGCATATTTGGCAGGAATATATAGTTCACCTCGTGCTGCAAGTTGGGGAAAACGCTTTGGACGGGCAAAAGTTTTACCTGCGATGCTGATCATGATGTTGTTGGGACTGTTGATTATGCTCATTCCGGCATTTTGGTCAGTCATTTTGGGGCTGATTATATTCACTTTCGCTTTTTTTGCAACGCATTCCACTGCGAGTAGTTGGGTTTCGGTTCAATCTCTGCAGTACCGTGCCGTAGGTTCATCGCTGTATTTATTTTGCTACTATTTAGGTTCTAGTATCTTGGGTAGTAGTAGTGGTTTAGTTTGGGAAATGTCTGGTTGGATGGGGTTGACGAGCTTTATTGCTGTTATTTTGATGATCGGTTTATTTTTAGCAATAAAATTGAATAAATTAAAATAGGAATATGTGAATAAGCTATTATTTAATATTCGTTTTACATCTATTTTTTAATATAAATAACACTATAAAAATGGCTGAATTTACTATTTTTATGATTATACAACTTTGGTCTAATATTTCTTTTAAAAGGTGCCTCATAATAATGAAACGCATCAAAATATAATAAATAAAATATTTTTGGTTATCATTTTTTAAAATATAATATATTTTCAAGTTTTTGATATTTATCATTTATATGTATTTTTCGTATTTTTTTTTCATTTATTTTTAGTTGGAATTATATATAGATCATCATTGGTTTTAAACTGAAGGTGATTATGAGAAATATAACTATTTTAATGATGGCTTTGGTTTTTATCTTAATCTCAGCTTATGCAAATACCACGAATTTAGGGACAGCAGGTGCAGAGCGTAAACAGTTTTTTATCGTTCCTCAAAAGTTATTAACTAAACAGGCAGATAGAACCTATCAACAATTTATTCATCAAGCGAAAAACAAGCAACTTTTGATCATAGATCCGAAATTGGATCAAATTTTAAATAAACTTAAGCAAAATGCGGAGTTTTACCGCCATGGTTCGAGTCAATGGGATTGGCAAGTCAGTGGGAATCTCAATAAAGATTTAAATGCACATGGTTTCCCGAGTGGGAAAATTGTCATTAACACGGGTTTGTATTGGAGTTTAAAGCTGACTGAAGATGAATTGGCATTTGTGATGGCGCATGAAATGGCACATGCATTACGTGATCATCATCGTGAAAAGATTTCTTTGCTGTTTGCAAGTCAGGTGGCGATGATTTCTTCAACTGCGGGTATCGGCGCGCTTGCAACGGCTGCCAGTAGTGTGACTGGGCAAGTGGTTTTTCTGCCTAAAGTTTCAAAATTTGAACTAGAAGCTGATGTTCTCGCACTTGATCTGATGTCGAAAGCAGGCTTTGATCAAAATGCAGCATTGAGTTTTTGGCAAAAATATCAGCAGGAAACGACACGCCGTCAAATGCTTGATGTAAAACCATTGATGACTCAAGACAATATAGATAAGCGTAAGATTTATATTGAAAAATATTTACCTGAAATGCACATCAAATTTCAACAGGCGCAGGCTTTAATGTTGAATAAAATGCGATAACTCATGGCACATTCTAGGTTGATTTAAACTAAAGCAAAGTTACAAGTGATTTATTTAAATCTTGTTTTATAGTTGTGCTACAGCACTATTACATCTGATGTCTATATAAAACAATTCAATGATTCTGTAGCTATTGTATAAATTATAATCAAGCATGATGAATGGAATTCATGGTAAAATGATCGGCTTTCATCTTCTTTGATCTTTTTTCAGATCATTCCATCTGCCAGCCGAGAATTGCTAGCCATGTCTACTGCTTATACTATGCAGACTGCGCCAAAAGCGTTGTTTGATTACGACAAATATTGGGCGTCTTGTTTTGACCCTGCGCCATTTTTGCCGATGTCACGCGAAGAAATGGATCAACTCGGTTGGGACAGCTGCGACTTTATTTTGGTTTGTGGCGATGCGTATATCGATCACCCATCATTCTGTTCAGGGATCATCGGCCGTACCCTTGAAGCGCAAGGCTTCCGTGTCGGGATTATTGCTCAGCCAGACTGGACCAATGTAGAAGCCTTCCGTGTATTAGGTAAACCGAATATTGCTTGGGGCGTGACTGCCGGCAACATGGATTCGATGATCAACCGTTATACAGCTGACCGTAAAATCCGTTCGGATGATGCATATTCTCCGGATAATCAACCGAATAAACGTCCAGACCGTGCAGCAACGGTATATTGCCAACGTGTGCGTGAAGCTTATCCAGATGTGCCTGTATTATTGGGCGGTATTGAAGCCTCGCTGCGCCGTATTGCACATTATGATTATTGGTCAGACAAAGTCCGCCGTTCAGTATTGATGGACTCGAAAGCCGATCTATTGATGTATGGTAATGGTGAACGTTCAATCACGGAAATCATGCATCGTTTGGCTCGCGGTGAAAAAATCCAAGAGATTACGGATGTCCGCGGTACTGCATTTATTGTGAATAAAAATAACCGGGCTTCAAAAGCGAAGTTTGTTGAAATCGCATCAAATGATGTCGATGCGATTGGCCGTGTCGATCCGATCATTAACCCGTACGTGATGACTGAAGACCTTGAAGGCTGTGAAATCGAGAAAGGCAAAGACAGCGTTACGCAATATCAGGGCTTCCAAAAAGAGGCGGTAGCAAATCCGATTGTTCGTGAAGGCGATAATTTAGACGCCGACACGCAAATCGTGCAGCTGCAACCTGCATCAAAAGCCATTAAGCATAAATTGCCGCCGCGTGAATTGGCGGTGATTCGTTTGCCTGCCTATGAAGATGTGGCGAATGATCCTGTGCTGTATGCACATGCCAACCGTATTTTGCATTTGGAAACCAATCCGGGCAATGCGCGCGCGATGGTGCAAAAGCATGGTGAACGTGATGTCTGGTTAAATCCACCACCGATTCCATTGACGACGGAAGAGATGGACTACGTGTTTGATTTACCCTATGCACGTCTGCCACATCCTGCGTATGGTGAAGCGCGTTTTCCTGCCTTTGACATGATTAAGTTCTCTGTGAACATTATGCGCGGCTGTTTTGGCGGCTGTACCTTCTGCTCAATTACAGAGCATGAAGGGCGTATCATCCAAAACCGTTCTGAAGAATCGATTTTGCGTGAAGTTGAAAAAATTCGTGATACAGCACCGGGCTTTACCGGGATCATTTCTGACTTAGGCGGACCAACGGCCAATATGTACCGTTTGGCATGTAAAGATCCTGAGATTGAAAAGAACTGTCGTAAGCCGTCGTGTGTATTCCCGGGTGTATGTCAAAACTTACATACCGATCATGCGCCTTTAACCCAGTTATACCGTAAAGCGCGTTCATTGCCGGGGATTAAAAAGATTCTGATCGGTTCTGGTTTACGCTATGACCTTGCAGTGTTAAACCCAGAATATGTCAAAGAATTGGTGACACATCATGTCGGCGGTTACCTGAAGATTGCGCCAGAACATACCGAAAAAGGCCCATTGTCGAAGATGATGAAGCCGGGGATCGGGACCTATGACCGTTTCAAACAAATGTTTGATCGTTTCAGTAAGGAAGCAGGGAAAGAGCAGTATCTCATTCCTTACTTTATTGCAGCGCATCCGGGTACGACGGACTATGACATGATGAACTTGGCGATTTGGCTGAAGAAGAATGGTTTCCGTGCCGATCAGGTACAAACCTTCTATCCATCACCAATGGCGACTGCAACCACCATGTATTACACCGGTAAAAACCCGCTGGCTAAAGTGGCGCGTTATACCGAAAATGTCGATATCGTGAAAGGTGAAAAACGCCGCCGTTTACATAAAGCCTTCTTGCGCTACCATGATCCAAACAACTGGCCGTTGCTACGTGAAGCGCTTAAAGAAATGGGGCGTCAGGATCTGATAGGGAACTCAAAACAGCATTTGATTCCGACGTATCAACCGGCTGGCAGTGCTGAGGGTCAATACCAATCTGCACGTAAAAAGAACTCAAGCATTGCGGGTGATTCACAAAAACGTACAGGTGAACAAGGTAATCGGACGAAGGCTGCTCAATCGCGTCCTTCAAATACCAAGAAGCGTCCTGAGCGCGGTCAAATCTTGACGCAGCATACTGGTCTGCCGCCGCGTGAAACGGGTGATGCGAAAAAACCTTTTGGCGGTCCGAAACCCAAAGGAAAATCGAAGTCTAAATCACGCGCTTAAAATGGATAGATAAAAAAAGACACTTCGGTGTCTTTTTTTATGGGTGTTATGCTCGGCAGCATCAGACAATTTGCATTTTTATATGCTGTTACAAGCTCAATGCCATATGTGTGTCGGTTACCTCAATGAAATACGAGCAAAATTTGACAGCTTATCGGAATAGTCTGACAGTGAGAGGAAATGCACTTGCTGTCGTTTTAGCGAATGATCTAAAGTATCTGTATATAGCAATGGATGCTATTACTCTGAACGAAGTGGCATGTGATGTTTGACGCTTTAAGTTTGCAACTTTTTGTCAGTTTAAATACGTATTGTGTGAAAGTTAGAGTTATTTTTTTTAATAGGAAATTAAAAAAATAATACTGGTTGTATACTTCGTCTTCATAAGAAGTATGTCAAAAACCAAAAATATAAGAAATATAAAGGATTATGAGATGACTATATACATAGTAATAGGGAGTATTTTACTCTTCTGTGTGCTCATAATGGCTTGGAAAAGTTTAGAAGGTGATTCTAAGCAACAAGATAGCGCATTGAAACAACGTGCTATTTTCAACATTAATGAGCAATTAACCTACACGCGTTTAAAAGAAATTTTGCCTAAGCATACGATCCTTGCGCACGTGTCTTTTGATGCACTGTTGACCACGAAATACTATCGTACGCGGAATAAGTATCGAAATATGGTGGCGGACTTTGTCGTCCTAGATGAACAGCATCAGATCTTGGCGATCGTAGCTTTAGATGATCCAATGGTGCTAAAACGGATGCAGCAGTCGCAATATCAAGATGCTTTGCTCGCTTTGGCAGGCTATCGTGTCATTCGTTATGATGATGTGCCTGAGTACGTTCAATTACGCGAAGATTTCTTAAATGAGCAGCGTGTACAAGCGCCATTTGTGCCGGTTAATGATCTGAAAAAATATCATTTATATTCAGATTTGGAACGTAAAAAGATCAAAATTATTGGATCTTAGGGATTCAAAGAGCAAAAGTTTTTGCAAAAAAAAAGCATGTCTTCAGACATGCTTTTTTATCGCTGTCCGGGCTTAATGGTTATTCAGGCTTAACGGCTACGACGGTTAATTCTACCCGTACACGCGGGTCGTATAATTTGGCTTCAACACAAGTTCTGGGTAATGCTTCAATATCTGAAACCCACGTATCCCATACCTCATTGAATGCGGCATAATCCTGTTCAATATCTTTAAGATAAATGGTCACTGACATAATCTGGCTTTTATCTGTACCGGCATCTGCAAGGAACTGATCAATAAGCTCAAATGTTTGCTGTGTTTGTCCTTTGATGTCTAAATCAAGGTCTGTTGCCAATTGACCTGCCAAATGGATCAATTGACCTGAAATAGCGATTTCGGAAAAGCGTTTTGAAACATGCAGGCGTTGGATGGTCATGCGGAATATCCTGAAAGCAAAAAGAGCACTTAATCTTGAGTTTTAGGCATCGTAGCTGCAACTAAGGCCGTCAATAAACAGCCGACAGCAAGGTAGATTGCCACATAATGCCATGAACCATCACCCCAAATTACCAAAGCTGCTGCAATCATTGGGGTAAAGCCACCACCGATAATGCTAGCCACTTGATAGCCGACACCTGCGCCACTGTAGCGATAGGCGGTACCAAACAGGGAGGTGAAAATCGGTTGGTGTACACTCACCACCATATCATGGGCAATATTGGCAAGGAAAATTGCACCGATAATAATCAGCCAAGTATTTTGTGCATCAAGGGCCATGAAGAAAGGAAAGGCCGAAAGCGCACCAATTAAGCCACCCAATACGCACATTTTACGATGATCAAATCGATCTGCTAGCCACGCAAAGAGCGGAATGCTGAAGCAGCTAATGGCACCAACCATTAAGGTGATATTGAGGAAGAACTGTTTGTCCATGCCCAATTGAGCGGTGGAATAATTCAGTGCAAAGTTCGTCACCAAATACATGGTGAGTAACTCGGTCAAGCGCAGCGCAATAATGTAGAAAAAGGCTTTGGGGTGTTGGCTAATCGCTTGCAGAATCGGTAATTTTTGTGGCGTTTGTTGAGCTTTGACCACATGGTCGACAAATTCTTGAGATTCGTCTTGATCACGTCGGATCCACATTGCGATAGCCAGCAAGACAATACTGGCAATAAAGGGAATTCGCCACGCCCAATCAGCAAAAGCATCTTCACCCAAAGTGGCAATAATCAAAGACACAGCGCCTGTTGCCAGAACGAGTCCGACGCCATAGCCAATTTGTACACCACTACTGTAAAAGGCTTTTTTGCCTTTCGGGGCATTTTCCACGGCCATCAGGGCAGCGCCGCCCCATTCTCCACCGACCGCAAAACCTTGTATTGCCCGAAGTGTCACGAGCAGGATCGGGGCCCACCAACCGATGGCCGCAAAATTGGGTAATAAACCAATGCCGACCGTCGAAATCCCCATCAGGATGACGGTGAGCACCAACATTTTCTTACGACCCAGCTTGTCACCAAAATGTCCAAACACAATGCCGCCTAAGGGGCGGAACAAGAAGCCAACGCCAAAGGTCGCTAAAGCAGCAAGTGTGCCCATATTGTTGCCAATACTGGGGAAAAACTGATCTTTGAAAATGAGTGCGGCAACAATGCCATAAAGTAAAAAATCGTACCAATCGACTACGGCACCAATGAAGCTACTTAATGCGGCTTTACGAGCGCGTTGTTCTTGATTTTGTGAAATATTTTGAGGGTTTAGAGCAGATTTTGCAGAAGGCATACAGCGGGGTATTCCATGATTGACAACAGAGTTGCCCTGTAATATTCGGATTTGATCGTCACGCCAATCACAGGACAGCATGCTGAAAGTAAAGGTGATTTTCAGCATCTCAGCGCATACACGGATAATGTAGTGCGCTGATAGAGTACTCTAATTTTAGGCTTTGTGAATAGCAAATTGCTTTAATTTTGTTCTTCTGCCTAAATCTTAAGCAAATACGATCTTCTTGAAGTTTTTAGAGCAGCGAAAGTTGTGCTTCTTGGTTTTGCGCACTTAATTGATAGACACCTACGCCAATCAGACGAAATTGATCGTCCTCAGAAATATGCATTTCATGCAGTAATTGCTGCAATACCTGCGCAAGGTCTTCACGATGATTCAGTGACGTTTTAAAACTTTTACTGTGCTGTAGCACTTGGAAATTCTTCAGTTTTAATTTGGCCGATACACCGCGCGCGCTTAACTGCTTTTTTTCTAAACTAGACCAAACTTGGTCAATCAGTTTGGGCCAATAGGGCTGACATTGGCTCAGGGTGAGATCATCATCAAAAGTGGTTTCTTTGGAAATTTGCTGACGTTCACGGCTAGATTGAACCGGTCGTTCATCAATCCCTTGTGCATACAGATAGAGTTGTCGGCCATATTTACCGAAATGATGAATCAGAACGGCTTCTTCAATTTGTTGTAAATCCCCCAATGTATTGAGTTGCATAGCTTTTAATTTTTCTTGAGTCACTTTTCCCACACCGGGTATTTTTTTCAGTGCCAAGTCATGGATGAAATGCAGAACTTGTGAAGGTTTGATAATACAAATGCCATTGGGTTTGTTCCAATCAGAAGCGACTTTAGCCAAAAATTTATTGGGCGCGACACCTGCGGAGGCAGTTAAACCAGTGCTTTGTAAAATCTCTGCCTGAATTCGCATAGCGACTTCGGTGGCGCTCGGAATGTGTTGTAAATTTACTGTGACGTCCAAATAAGCTTCGTCTAAGGATAGTGGCTCAATCAGCGACGTATAGCGTTGAAAAATGGTATGAATTTGCGCCGAAACGGCACGATATTTTTCAAAATTCGGTTCGATCACCACGACCTGTGGGCAGAGTTTACGGGCCTGTGCCATCGACATTGCAGAACGTAAACCAAACTCACGTGCAGGATAGGATGCGGCACAGATGACTGCACGAGGGTGATGTGAAGACACAACAACAGGAAGCTGCTTGAGTTCTGGACGTTCCCGCAGCTCTACTGATGCAAAGAATGCATCCATGTCGATATGTATGATTTTCCTCATGCCTAGTTAGATCAGTGCCTGAAAATTGAATGTCAGTATCGCACAGTCAATCCAACGCTTTCCTCAATTTTTTAACTCAAACGACACAGGTTGACTGATTAAAACCACCTTGGTGTTTTGAGCTGCTGCCGACTGTATCAAAAGATTTAGGCTTTGAGGGGTGTCATCGGCAAAACGGGGCAAAAATTCGAGCTCTGGATTCAGTGGTTTGAAAAAATTATCCCAATGAATTGGAATCACGGTGCTGGGTTGAAGAGTCGCTAAGGTTTCTTTGAAATATTGCTGTTGAAACGCTGCCGTTTGCTTGGAAAGTTGGGCGATGCCTAGAAATAAAGTATCGACTTTTAGTTTTTGCAATTGTTTGGGCACAGCACCTGTACTGGCTTTGACCAAACTATAATGCGGCCCATATTGAATGAGATAAATCATATGATCCACCTTCTTTAAACTGGCTAAAATGTGCAGGGAGTTGTAGTGGCTGCGAAATTTCTTCCCCCAAATCATCATTAACAGCCGTTGGCGGAGTATGCTGTGAAGGGATCGCAGTAATGGTGAATTTACCGATTTGCATCGGCTGCCAAGCTTGAACTTCGTGCAATTGTGATTCAGCGATTGGCATTGCCCGTGCGATATTTAAGGTGCTTTTAGAGCCGACAATCATGGCCTTGGGGAGCTGGTGGGCCAACATTGGAATATCGAGCGCATGATCATAATGTGAATGAGTCACGAAAATAGCTCGAGTGCGTTTTAAGTCGTATTGGTCGATATAGCTGTGTAATAAAGGCTGATCATTTTGGATTTGAGTGAATATAGTTCGACTGAGCGATGGCCGACTAAAGAAGCCATCGATGAGGATTTGCTCTTGGCCATCGTCAAACAGTAAGGTCGAAACACCAAAGAATTTTACGTGATAGGGTGCCGCTGAGTGAGTATCTGTAGTGCTTTGTGTGGGATGTTGATAATGCCACGTTTTAAACGCTGCCAAGGTCCCCGAAGGTTGGACCATATAAGCCAACATCCCGATGGCGAGGACTATAAAGACTGAAAATATAATAAGAAAAATTTTTAAAATACGCATCCTGCGACTCAGTTTTCATGGATTATTTGCTTCGATGTTGTCCTGAGTCGGTGAATAAATCAACGGGGTTTGATCGGGGAAACGCCATTTTTGCCTAAAAAATCAGTCCATGCATTGGCATCACCTGAAAATACATTTAAATCGACGGTGGTCGAGATGCCTTGAATTTTTCCTTGATTAGTATGTTGCCAAATCAGCCATTTCGGATTGTTTTTTAGATCGGGTGGGCCTTTATATTCGCGGACCCACAGCGGCGTCTGTTTAAACTCGCCAGCTAAGACAATATTATAAAAAGACTTCGAAGTATAAAAAATCGGTTGTTTGCCATAATGGCGGTGCAAGCGATCATGCATATAGCTGATTTCTTTGAGTAACTGCTCTTTGCTGTAGGTGTTAATGCAGTTGGTGTCATATTCCAAATCAATCACGGGAGGAAGGGCATCGGCTTTTTTCGGCACGGAAGCAATAAAATTTTCCGCCTGAATCTTGCCATCACGGCACAGACGGTAAAAATGATAGGCCCCAACTAAAAAGCCGTTTTCCCGTGCTTGTAACCAGTTATCTTGAAATTTCCGATCTTTAAAATCACCACCTTCTGTGGCTTTGAGATAAACGAATTGGTATTTTTTTGGTGAAATTTTTGACCATTGAATATCTTTTTGATGATGGGAAACATCAAAGCCTTTTACGGGATATTCTTCTGCAGATGCAGGGCGATGTGGCATCACGGCTGAATAACCTAATCCAGCCACCGCCAAGACGCCGCTGATAGCGCTGAGTGCAATAATCGGGCTGTATTTTTTGAGTGAACTTTTAGAGGTACGTGATTTGGCTTTTTTAGGCATGAAAATGTATCCAAGTATCCATTTTATCATAACCCTTTAAGGGCTGATCTGTCATAGATTTGCCCGATGACACAGGTTTAGACATCCACATGTTTAGGAATCTGCCAAAAAATCGCTGCGGTAATCAGGTTAATGCAGCTGAGTAAAATCAAGGTGCTATGGAATGCCGTTTCGATTTGTGCAGGACCATAATAGGCCGTAAATACGTTGACTAAAGTCCCTGCCAAAGCCACACCGATACTCATCGACACCATCATAATCATCGACAAGAAACTGTTGCCACTGCTGGCATCTTGTTGGGGTAAATCTTTGAGGGTTAAGGTATTCATCGAAACGAATTGCAGCGAGTTTAAAATACCAAAAATGAAAAAGTGTAAGGCACGTAACCAAGTGGGGGTTTCAGCCGTAGAGAGTGCAAAACTGCAAATACAGGCGCCGACCAAGAAGGTATTTACCAATAACACTTTACGATAGCCAAAGCGTTGAATAATTTGACGAATAATCGGTTTAGATGCCAATGAGCCGAGTACCGTCGGTATCATCAATAACCCTGTGATAAAGGGCTCAAAGCCAAAAGCCACTTGTAGCATTAAGGGAATCAAAAATGGCATGGCATTGCCGCCAAGGCGGGCAAAGAAGTTGCCGATAATACCGATAGCATAGATCCGATTTTGAAATAATTTACTGCGAAACAGCGCATTGGCGTGGGTATGTGCATGAAAGGCATAGATCAAACTAGCGATGATCCCCGCAGCGACCAAAAGCAGGCTCCACCATAGCGGCAGATGCGGGCTGGCAAAGTTTTCAATGCCTAATGATAAACCCACCATGGCGACGACCAATAAGAAAAAACCCATAAAGTCGAATCGTTTTACGCTCGGTTCGGTCACATTGGGCATGGCTTTAAAGGTAATAAGTACCCCTAGCAGTCCCATTGGAATGTTTATTAAAAATATCCAATGCCATGTTGCGACTTCCACCATCCAACCGCCAAGGGTAGGACCAATTAAGGGCCCCATTAAACCAGCAAGGCTCATTAGACTCATGGCCGATAAAAACTGTGTCCGAGGAATCACTTTAAGCATCGCCAAACGCCCAACAGGTAGCAGTAATGCGCCACCTATGCCCTGAATTACCCGATAAACCAGCAGCTCATTCAGGCTATTGGCCATGCCGCAGCCCAGCGATGCTAACGTAAAAATAATGATGGCTGTGAAATAGGTATTTCGTACACCAAAACGATCGGCCAACCAACCACTTAAGGGAATACATGCTGCGACAGACAAGACATAGGCCACGACCACACTATGCATTTGAAGTGGGTCTTCACCTAGACTTCTCGCCATCGCTGGGATTGCGGTATTGACGATGGTCGTATCCAGGCCTTGCATAAAAAAGCCAATAGAGACCAATAGCACTAGAAGTCTAAATTCGGGTTGTAAAGCCTGATGCGTTGGCGTGCTATTCATAAGTCAATAAAGCTGAGATTTTTAAACAGTTTAAATGAATATTGCCATTTGGATGTAGTAAAAGCTTTGCATAATTGAGCCAAAAAATTGCAAGAAAAATGCAATGAGAGTTTCATCTCTATGCAACCTAATGTTTATAAATTGGTCATATTTTAATAAAAGACGAATGAAAACATGAAACTACAAGTTTCGGTACTGATATGGTTAAACAAGGCGATGTGGGACCTGAAGGTCTGATTTTTATTGCGGCCAAAGATTCGCCCAATGCCCAACCTTTGTTGGTGGTTGGAAATGAAGTGAACGGTAGCACTGCGGTTTATCAGATTAAATTGAAATAATTTAATTTTAAATTGTTGTTTTATCTAAAATTTTTATTTTAATGTCGAGAAAAGCACGGCACAAAATTGTATGAACGCCAGATAAACTGTCATAATGCGCTCAAGTCCTTCATTTATTGGAGGGCTTTTTCTTTATGGCAAAGGTGTTTTGTTTTCATGACAATCGAAATTCTGATGGTCATAGGCTTCTGTCTCGCGGCCTATTCTATTGTCGGTAATGATGTGCCACAGACATTGGGAACCTTTATTTCATCCAATGCGCATCGCCCTTGGTGGCTGTTGTGGATCTATGTCAGCAGTATTCTAGCCATTGTATTGGTTTATGGTTGGTACAGTTCTGGCGTGGGGGATGCATCTTATGGTCGTTTAGAAACGATTCCATTTCCCGCAGAAGGGGTAACGTGGCTCTATATTGTGCCACCGATCTTACTGATCATTTTGACTCGCTACGGTATTCCAGTCAGTACCACATTCTTAGTGTTGACGATTTTCTCTCCGAGTAGTCTCGGGTCGATGTTAACCAAGTCGATGATGGGTTACGCGGTTGCTTTTGTTGTCGCGATTATTATTTACCGTTTTGTGATTAAAGGCATTTCGGTTTATTTCAGTAAAACACGTGATGAAACACCCTCGAATATTTGGATTGGACTACAGTGGGTTTCGACTGCATTTTTATGGAGTCAGTGGCTGATTCAGGATTTGGCCAATATTTTTGTCTACGTCCCTCGTCAGGTGCCGCTGGAGTTCCTGATTTTTGCAATTGTGGTATTTATCGTACTGCTTGGGATCATTTTGTACCAACGTGGTGGGGCGATTCAGGGCATTATCGACACCAAAACGGGTGTGGCTGATATCCGCTCGGCAACCATTATCGACTTTATGTATGCCTTGATTTTATTGGTGTTCAAAGAGTGGAGTAATATTCCAATGAGTACCACTTGGGTGTTCTTGGGTTTACTCGCAGGACGTGAATTTGCCATGTCCATGCATTTACATGAAGTGAATAAATATCGAACTTCACGAAATGTCAGCAAAGATGCGATGAAATTGATGCTTGGTTTGTTGATGAGTATTTTCTTAGCGACAACATTGCCATGGTTCTATCGTATGGTGTCAGGTTAAGTCGACACGATCTCGATTTGAATTAGGACATCGAGCAATAAAAAAGGGGAATGATTTATTCCCCTTTTTGACATCTAAAATACAGTTAGACCACGAAATTTTTTGGGCAATCTAAATTTTTTAGTGCACTAAAGATCTGCTTCGAAGAATTACATACGATCAGTTTGGCACGATGCTGCGGCGGCAAGAAACCTTCAGCGACCGCATGGTCTAATTGTGCAATCAGTGCATCATAGAAGCCATTGACGTTATAAAGCATCATCGGTTTTTGGTGTTGATTCAACTGTCCCCAAGTGGCGATTTCTAAAATTTCTTCGAATGTACCGAGACCACCGGGCAGAGCAACAAAGGCACTTGCACGTTCTGCCATCATGGCTTTACGCTCATGCATACTGCGCACGACGTGTAGTTCAGTCAAATGATTATGTGCAATTTCATAATCCAACATAAACTCAGGAATCACACCTACGGCTTCGCCGCCATGTTCGACCACAGCGTCAGCGACTTGACCCATCAGACCAATACTGGCGCCACCATAGACCAGACCAAAACCATGTTCAGCCAAGCCTTGCGCCAAAGCGATGGCTTTTTCTTGATAAATTGGATTGTTACCAGAGCGGGAGCCGCAATACAGTGCGATTAAAGGTTGTGTTGTAGCAGGAGAAGGATTACCACGTTTTTCTGTCATTTTTAATCCGCTATTCATTACGTTTTAATTTTACCTTAGCATGTTATTTTTTATGACACTACATTGGCAGCTAAATATGACAATTTAATGTCATCACTGGGTTTAAATTCTTCCATACAGAGATTGTACTTTGGTAAAAAAGGGTGAATTTTTACCTTAACTTGCTATACTTAAAACTTCATTTCAAGCTAAAGAACCGTCATGGGTAGTGGTTGTTGTCACTCAGCACACATTAAAATATTAGAAAGAACGCTATTAAAAGCGTTTGCGCATGTCCAATGCATATCATCTTCAATTCAGTATGATCCACGTGTGAATAACATTCAGGAGATACAATTATGATCTTTGAATGGATGTCCGACCCATCTGCATGGGTGGGTTTATTGACACTGGTGGTGCTTGAGATTGTTTTAGGTATCGATAACCTGGTTTTTATTGCGATTCTTGCGGAAAAATTACCTCCAGAACAGCGTAATACTGCACGGATTGTCGGCTTATTGCTTGCACTGTGTATGCGATTGGTCTTACTGGCCTCGATTGCATGGGTGGTGACTCTAACCAACCCACTGTTCCATATTTTCGACCATCCATTTTCCGGTCGAGATCTAATTTTACTGTTTGGTGGGGTATTCTTACTGTTTAAAGGCACCATGGAACTGCGTGAACGTCTTGAAAACAAGCCCATGCTAAAGGAAGAAAATCCTGTACATGCGACGTTTTGGATGGTGATTGTGCAGATTGTGGTGCTCGATGCCGTGTTCTCGCTCGATAGTGTGATTACCGCTGTCGGGATGGTGAAACACCTTTCTGTCATGATGATTGCGGTCATTATTGCTGTCGGCATTATGCTGTGGGCATCTAAACCACTGATGAACTTCGTGAACCGTCATCCAACGGTGGTGATTCTGTGCCTATGCTTCTTGATGATGATCGGTTTCTCGCTCTTGGTCGAAGGCTTTGGTTTCCATATTCCAAAAGGCTACTTATACGCAGCCATTGGTTTCTCTGTCATGATTGAGTTCTTGAACCAAACCATGCGTCATAATCAGGAAAAAATGGTGACAACCACAGACTTACGTTATCGCACAGCCTCAGCAGTGATGCGTATGCTCGGTGGGAAAAATGTTGCAGACAATCAAAATGAAAATGAAGATGTGCTTGCAACACGTGCTTTTGCTGATGAAGTCTTTGATGAAGACAACGGGGTTTACCACAGTGTCATGGTACAAGGGGTACTGGGTTTATCTGAGCGTCCAGTAAAGTCCGTGATGACACCTCGTCCTGAACTGGAATGGATTGATTTAGATGAAGAACCTGAGGCGATTCGTGCTCAATTACTCAGTACCACGCATTCACGTTTAATTGTGGCACATGGTGAGCTTGACAATATTGCGGGTGCGGTACTGACTCATAAAGTCATGAATGACTATATTGAAACAGGCGTACTCGATTTCGAAAAACATCTCCGTGAGCCTGTGGTGGTGCATGAAAATGCTCAAGTTTTGATGGTGATGGAACAGCTACGTCAAGCACCGTTGCAAATGGCTTTGGTGTTGAACGAATACGGTTCAATTGAAGGGATTGCAACACCGATTGATGTCTTAGAAGCGATTGCTGGTGAGTTCCCTGATGAAGATGAACCAGAGACGGCAGCAGAAAGTCTCGATGATGGTTCATTGTTACTCGATGGCTCAACCGACATTCGTCATGTGTCTTTATTGTTAGGTCGTGACTTGGTGGATGATGCTGAACAGTATTCGACATTGTCCGGATATATCTTATTTCATTTGGGCCGTTTACCAGCCAATGGTGAAAAATTCAAAGCGGATGAACACATCTTTGAAGTGGTCACAATGGATGGCCATAAGATCGAAAAAGTGCATGTCATTCCCATGCCAACTGAAGATTAAGCTGAGGCCAAGAGAACATTCAGCTTAATCTATATAGATCAATATTGATTAACATACTGCTGATGAAAATTGTGTGGAAAGATCCGTTAAAATAGCCTGCATTGTCAGGCTATTTTTTTTATGGAAACAAACATGTCACAAGTCCAATGTCCATGTGGCAAAGGTGAGTATGGTAGCTGTTGTCAGCCCTTACATACGGGGCGTGAAAATGCACAGAGCGCAGAGCAGTTGATGCGATCACGTTATAGTGCATTTGCACAACATGAGATTGATTATATTGTACAAACAACTGCAATTGGACAGCAGCAAGCCTTGGATGTGAGTGCCATTGCAGCGTGGAGTCAGGCCAATCAGTGGTTAAAGCTTGAGGTGGTACAAGCCCAAGAAAAACTCGATAAAAACCATGCTCGAGTTGAATTTAAAGCCCATTATCACGATGGGCAGCAAGCGCAGGTACATCATGAAATTTCACACTTTGTGAAGTTCGAGCAGCGCTGGTATTTCCTTGATCCGACCACAGAGATGCAAATCACCATGAAGCAACCATGTATTTGTGGCTCTGGACGAAAATTTAAACAATGTTGTGCGCAATTTTTATAACATTTGAGCAGATTTAGCTTAGAATAGCGCGCATCTCAACCCTCAGTGGAAGAAGGGCGATGTTACTTACCGTTATTTATATTATCGCAATTACGGCAGAAGCAATGACAGGTGCATTGTCTGCGGGTCGGCGGAGTATGGACTGGTTTGGGGTAACATTGATTGCCTGTGTCACGGCACTGGGGGGCGGTTCGGTTCGTGATGTGCTGCTTGGGCACTATCCACTGACTTGGGTTAAGCATCCAGAATATCTCATGCTGACCTGCTTTGCTGCATTTGTCACCATCCTGATTGCAAAGTGGATGCGTCATCTTCGTAATATCTTCTTGGTTCTCGATGCCCTTGGTCTCATTGGTTTTACCATTATTGGCTGTCAAATCGCTTTAGAAATGGGACATGGTTTTGTCGTTTCTGCGGTAGCAGGGGTGTTAACTGGGGTCTCTGGCGGTATTTTACGAGACATCCTGTGTAACGATGTCCCACTGGTGTTCCGTCGTGAACTTTATGCCAGTATTTCTTTTGTGTCCGTGATTTGTTATTGGCTCTGCATTGAGATTGGCTTATCGCTAGAATTGACCGTCATTGCGACGCTCATTTTCGGTTTCACCTTACGTCTGATCGCCATTTACTTTGGCTTAGAAATGCCTAAATTTATTTATAAAGATGATGATGATCAGTCAGTATCTTCAAAAGATTTGTCATAGCCGCGTTGCTATAACATCACATTAAAATGCTAAAAAGACGGATCAATGGTCGGTCTTTTGCATGGATCTATACTAAAAAACGCAAAATCATACATCCTGTTGGGAAAGCAGTGTTCATCCTTCCACCAGTTCAGAGATCTTGTTATGGACTTAGTCTCACGTATACAACGCTTACCCATCGGTAAGTTTCACTACACTTTACTTTGGGTTATTGGCCTTGGCTGGATGTTTGATGCCATGGATACGGGACTCATTTCCTTCATCTTAGCGAAAATGGCTGAAGATTGGGCCATGACGCCAAATGATAAAAGTTGGGTGGTCTCGATTGGTTTTGTTGGGATGGCGATTGGTGCGGTGTTTTCTGGTGGACTGGCAGATCGCTTCGGTCGAAAAACAATCTTTGCATGGACATTGGTAATTTATAGCTTAGCTACCGCTGCATGTGCATTTGCACCTAATCTAACTTGGTTGTTGGTATTTCGTTTTATTGTCGGCCTAGGTTTAGGTGGACAACTCCCAGTCGCGGTGACTTTGGTCAGTGAATATATTCCAGCGCATGTACGTGGACGTTTTATTGTCTTACTAGAAAGTTTTTGGGGGCTGGGCTGGTTGGTTGCTGCATTGGTATCACGCTTTATTATTCCGGATTTTGGTTGGCATGCAGCGTTCCTGATTGGCGGTATTCCTGCGTTATATGCAATCGTGATTTGGAAAATGGTGCCCGAATCGGTGCCTTATTTAATCAACCGTGGACGTTTTGATGAAGCGCATGCATTGGTGAAAAAGATTGAAGCCAAATGTGGTGTAGAAGTTGTTGAAATTTTTGAGGTCAAACCGGTTGCTGAAAAACATGACATCAGTTTTTCACAGTTGTGGTCAGGCATTTTTGCACGTCGTACTTTAATGCTGTGGCTCATTTGGTTCGGTATCGTCTTTTCTTATTACGGTATTTTTACATGGTTACCAAGCTTATTGGTCAAAGAAGGCTACACCATTGTTCAATCCTTTGAATATGTTTTGGTCATGATTTTGGCACAATTACCGGGTTATATTGCAGCTGCATGGTTGGTCGAAAAATTAGGTCGTAAAGCTACGTTGGCGGGCTTCATTGGGATGTGTGCCATTTCGGCATATTTCTTCGGTCAGTCTGGCAGTGTGACAGAGATCGTGATCTGGGGCTGTTTAATGTCCTTCTTTAATCTCGGTGCTTGGGGCGTACTTTACACCTATACACCAGAACAATACCCGGCCAATATTCGTGCCTTTGGTTCGGGCTGGGCGGGTGCCATTGGTCGGATCGGGGGCATTGCAGCACCTTTTGCCGTGACACATATGATGGATATGGATCATGGTTTTAGCTATGTCTTTATGATGTTTACTGCAGTCTTAATTGCCGTTGCCGTGGTGATTCTGGTTTTAGGTGAAGAAACCAAGGGCAAAACTTTAGAATCCATCGGTCTATAAAGACTGTTGAATTTTTAGTTGATCATGGTGAATAAAATGGATATTTTTACGCCATAAGACACAATTTGTCGCAGAGTGTTAGATCATCCCCTTGTATAGGGGACACCTGCGACATAGCATAAGAACCCAATAAAGAACGAACAATTTAGGATTACAGGTTGTTATGACAAGCCTTGCGCATCATGCGACAGAAAACCGTTCCGTAGCAGAATTTACCGAACAAGCATATCTCAACTACGCCATGTACGTGATTATGGATCGTGCATTGCCACATATCAGTGATGGTCTAAAACCCGTTCAGCGTCGTATCGTCTATGCGATGAGCGAGCTTGGGTTAAAGCCAACGGGTAAGCCAAAAAAATCTGCACGTACGGTTGGTGATGTACTGGGTAAATACCATCCTCACGGTGACTCAGCTTGTTATGAAGCCATGGTACTCATGGCGCAGCCGTTTAGTTATCGCTATCCATTTATTGAAGGTCAGGGAAACTGGGGTTCACCAGATGATCCGAAATCCTTCGCAGCAATGCGATATACCGAAGCAAAACTGTCTGCTTATAGTGATTTATTATTGTCT
The DNA here is from genome assembly GCF_013419925.1 of Acinetobacter sp. YH12045. NCBI lineage: Bacteria > Pseudomonadati > Pseudomonadota > Gammaproteobacteria > Moraxellales > Moraxellaceae > Acinetobacter > Acinetobacter sp. YH12045. The sequence continues at coordinate 20,096 of NZ_VOZE01000005.1, forward strand.
GAGTTAGGACAAGGGACTTGTGATTGGCAGGATAACTTTGATGGTTCGATGAAAGAGCCAGTGAATTTACCGGCACGTGTTCCAAATATTTTACTCAACGGCACAACGGGTATTGCAGTGGGTATGGCAACCGATATTCCACCGCACAACTTACGTGAAGTGGTGAAGGGTACCATCGCCTTAATTCGCAATCCTAATTTAACCGATGAAAAAGTCGCAGAATATATTCCTGCACCTGATTTGCCGACACGTGCGGAAATTATTACTTCTCCAGAAGAATTACTCAAAATTCAAACCACGGGTCGCGGTAGTTATCGAACTCGTGCGGTGTACAGTATTGAGAAAAATGAAATCGTGATTACGGAGCTGCCGTATCAGGTTTCAGGTTCGAAAGTGATCACGCAGATTGCAGATCAAATGCAGGCGAAGAAGTTGCCATTGGTCACGGACTTACGTGATGAGTCAGATCATAAAAACCCAACACGTTTAGTGATTGTCCTGCGCTCAAACCGTATTGATGCTGAATCGGTGATGAGTCATCTATTTGCAACCACCGATCTAGAGTCGAGCTATCGTGTCAATATGAACATGATTGGCGCCGATGGTCGTCCGCAAGTGAAATCGATCCGCCGTATTTTGTTGGAATGGATCGAAATCCGTAAAAATACCGTAACACGTCGTTTGACTTATCATCTGAATAAAATTGAAAAACGGTTACATATACTTGCAGGCTTGATCATTGCCTATCTGAATATTGATGAAGTGATTCGAATTATTCGTGAAGAAGATCAGCCTAAACCGGTGTTGATGACGCATTTTAATATCGATGAAATTCAAGCCGAAGCGATTTTAGAACTTAAGTTACGTCATTTGGCAAAACTTGAAGAAATGGAAATGCGCCGTGAACAAGAAGAATTGGAAGCCAAAGCAGCCATTATTCGTGAACAATTGGCGAACCCTGAATCATTAAAAGCATTGATCATTAATGAACTTAAAGAAGATGCGAAGAAATTTGGTGATGACCGCCGTTCTCCAATTGTGAAACGTGCAGAAGCCCATGCGATTAATGAACAGGATATGCTTCCTGCAGATCCTGTAACTGTCGTTTTGTCTGAAGCGGGTTGGATTCGCTCGGCGAAAGGTCATGAAGTCGATGCTGAGAACTTAAATTTCCGTGCAGGTGACCAATATCTCAGCCATGCGCAAGGTAAATCGAATCAACGCGTTTATGTATTGGATGATGCCGGTCGAAGCTATGCTTTGGGCATCAATACCTTGCCATCTGCGCGTGGTTTAGGTGAGCCTCTGAGTTCTAAACTTGCACCTGCAAGTGGGGTCGGCTTTAAACAAGTGTTTATTGCTGAAGATGAAACAGAAGTTTTGGCGATGAGTAGTAAAGGCTATGGCTTTAAAACCCAAGCCAAAAACCTCGATACCAATGCAAAAGCGGGTAAAGCCTTCCTTAGTTTATCTGAAGGCGCGGCGGTCATGAATTTAACGGCGATTGAGAATGCAACACATCTTGCACTCCTCAGTTCTGCGGGTCGTTTGCTGTTGGTTGAACTTGATGAATTACCAGTATTGAATAAGGGTAAAGGTAATAAATTGATACAACTTGAGGCAAAAGATCAAATAGTATTCATGACAACTTTGAATTTAGATGAAATAATTCAAGTGCTTGCAGGAAATCAACAATTAAAGCTTAAAGGCGACGATCTGCAAAAATATGTGGGTAAACGTGCATCGAAAGGCGTGTTGTTACCACGTGGATATCAAAAAGCAAATAAACTGTTCATTCAAAGATAATACTAGCATCCATGGAACGAAATACGTTATATATGCTGTTATTCGTGAAATGGATGCAATATTAAGCATAAACAAGTTAAATAATGACCGCTTAATATTGAAAAAAAACAGTTGGATTATTAAGGATTACGACAGGAGAATTGGGCGTTATGGAAAAGATTTGGTTCGCTGAATACCAAAAGACAGGGATTCCAGAAACTGTAGAATTACCCGCAGAAAATACCTCATTGGTCGATATTTTTGAGCGTAATTTTCAGAAGTTTGGCTCAAGAGATGCCTTTATCTTCATGGATAAAGTCTTAACTTTTAAAGAACTTGATGAAGCAAGCCGTAAATTTGCAACCTATTTGCAAAGTTTAGGTTTGGCACAAGGTTCACGCGTTGCAGTTATGATGCCTAACGTTCTTCAATATCCTGTTGTTGCATTAGGTGTATTCCGTGCTGGACTGGTATTGGTCAACGTGAATCCATTGTATACCTCTCGTGAGCTTGAACATCAATTAAATGACTCTGGTTCAGAGGCATTGGTTATCATTGAAAACTTTGCATCTGTTTACCAAGCGATTATTGGTAAAACCCCAGTAAAACATGTGATCGTGGCATCTGTGGGTGACATGCTTGGTACGCTGAAAGGCACATTGGTTAACTTTGTATTACGTTCAGTACGTAAACAAATTCCAGCTTGGAACATTCCAGGTCATATTCGCTTTAATGCAGCAATGTCTAAAGTGAGTGCAAACAATTACAAACGTCCAAACTTAACTCTAAGTGATACTGCAGTACTTCAATATACTGGTGGTACAACTGGCGTATCTAAAGGCGCAGAATTAACACATCGTAACCTTGTGTCAAACATGTTGCAGTGTGATGGTATTTTCCAAAGTAAATTTGGTCAGCAAGATGGTCAGCCAGATGATCGTATCTTCTGTGCATTACCGCTGTATCACATCTTTGCATTTATGGTGTGTGCACTTTACGGCATGTACAAAGGTCAGGCGAACGTATTGATTCCTAACCCGCGTGACCTACCTGCGGTAATGAAAGAATTACGTAAATACCAACCTTCATTCTTTCCAGCAGTGAACACTTTGTTTAATGCTTTGGTGAACAATGAAGAGTTCAAGCAACTTGACCACAGTAAGCTAAAAATGGCGATGGGTGGTGGTATGGCAGTACTTCCTTCGACTGCAGAAGCGTGGAAGAAAGTTACCGGTACCAATATCATCGAAGGTTATGGTTTATCAGAAACTTCACCTGTTGCAACTGCAAACCCTCCAGCATCAATGGAATTCAGCGGTACGATTGGTATTCCATTGCCACTGACTGAAGTTGCTATTTTAGATGATGATGGCAATGAAGTTGCTCAAGGTGAGCAAGGTGAAATTTCGATTCGTGGTCCTCAAGTCATGAAAGGCTATTGGAACCGTCCAGATGAAACTGCCAAAGTAATGACGGCGGACGGTTTCTTCCGTACTGGTGACATTGGTGTCATGGATCCACGCGGTTATGTGAAGATTGTAGACCGTAAAAAAGACATGATTTTGGTATCGGGTTTCAACGTTTATCCTTCTGAAATTGAAGAAGTTGTTGCAAAACATCCAAAAGTACTAGAAGTTGCTGCGATTGGTGTTCCTGATGAAAAATCAGGTGAAGTACCTAAATTATTCGTTGTGAAAAAAGATCCATCTTTAACGACTGAAGAAGTTTTGGCATTCGCAAAAGAAAACTTAACTGGCTATAAACGCCCACGTTATGTTGAATTTATGGATGAATTACCAAAATCGAATGTTGGTAAGATTCTACGTAAAGATTTGCGTAAAACAGCATAATATAATGCATAAAAAAAGCGCCTTCGGGCGCTTTTTTTATCGCTTTTAATTTAGATCATTAAAGCTTGCCTTTATTCATCGACCAGCGATCAAAGTAGCGACGTCCTACACCAAAAACACCTAAGAAAATAAACATCGCGCCGAACTGACGACTAAAGCCAGATTGGTTATAGCTGCCATAGGTTAAAATATTGTCGACTAAACAATATAGGGCAATGACAATGACCCAATGCCAAAGGGGAAGTTGCTTGATGGAAACTGCATAGAATGCAATCCACATGATGACAAAGCTGAAAACAGTCGACCATACATTTAAGTTGGCACAGATCACAGCAAGTAAAAATGCAGTCACAGGAATGACAATTTTTAAAACACGATCGACGCGAAGCTGATGGCGTTTTTGCTCTTCAAGAACTTCAAATAATTGATCTTGATCAGAAGTACTCATAGAGGATCCTTTCATCTGCCGATTATAAAAACACTATATTTAACAAAAATTATTCACGAAATGCCATGGTATTATAGCAGCCATAAAAATCTTCCTGAGAAAAAACACATGCACAGCATCAGTGGGATCATCTATCTCATTTTGGCCGCTTGTTTATTGCCATATGTATTTACATTTATTGCGAAGCGAGCTGCAGGTTTTAAGTCGAGTGATAATCAAAATCCACGTGAAGTTTTAGCGCGCTCTACAGGATTGGCGAGCCGCGCACATGCAGTGCAGCAAAATAGTTTTGAAAGTTTACCTTTATTTATTGCGGCTATTCTAATGGCTGAATACATGGTGATTCATCAACAATACATCATGACCTTTGGGATTGCCTATCTCGTTTTACGCGTTATTTATGGGCTATGTTATTTAGCGAATTGGGCAACTTTACGTTCAATCATTTGGACCTTGTCGATGTTATGCCCAATTTGCCTGATGTTATTGGTCATTAAATTAAGCTAAATGTTCAGCTTGATGATTAAATTATCAGCATGATCGCTAAAATCACAAAAAAAGCGATAAAACCGTTATAATTGTGCCGGATTAAAAGATTTAACTTTGTTTAAAGAGTGATGCTATGAGCTACAGCAATATCCCAGCGGGTAAAGATGCACCAAACGACATCTATGTCATTATTGAAATTCCTGCAAATGCAGCACCAATCAAATACGAAATCGATAAAGATTCTGATGCGTTATTTGTAGACCGTTTCATGGGTACTGCAATGTTCTACCCAGCGAACTATGGTTATGTTCCAAATACATTATCTTTGGATGGTGACCCACTAGACGTACTTGTGGTAACTCCACATCCAGTAGAGCCAGGTTCTGTAATTCGTTGCCGTCCTGTTGGTAAATTGAACATGGAAGATGACGGTGGTGTTGACGCAAAACTCGTTGCTGTTCCACACGACAAATTGACTCCGCTTTATAAAGATGTTCAAGAATATACAGATCTTCCAGCATTATTGATCAATCAAATTGAACATTTCTTCCAACACTACAAAGACTTAGAGCCTGGTAAATGGGTTAAGTTAAGTGGTTGGGAAGGTGCTGATGTTGCGAAACAAGAAGTACTTAGCTCAATTGAAGCTTACAAAGCTGCGAACAAATAATATTGTTTTAAGCTGAGCATCGTTTTTATATGAAAACGATGCTCATAAAAAAACCTGCACACTGTGCAGGTTTTTTTTCGCTATCTTAGAGTAGCTGCGAAATTAAAATAATTTCACAGGGATGTCTAAGAATACACGTAATTCATTGGTGTCAGCCATATATACGTCATTGTATGCTTGGTCTGCACGGTAGTGTGAATAACGTAAACGAAGGCTAGCATCTTTAGCAAAACCTGATTGAACAGTGTATTTCACTTGGTTAAAGAATTCGCTTTCTTTAGCATCGTCTGATGTCTCTACACCATCTTTAATAGTTTTGATATCCCAACCGTATACATAAGCAGTCGTCCAATTTAAACCTGGCACGCCGTAATCAGCAAAGTTTAAGTTGTATTGAACTTGTGCCGATTTCTCATGGTTACCAATAAAGTCAGAAAGGTAAGAGTTGGCTACATAAATAGATTGCGCACCGTCAGCATTGCTACCATAGTCATAACCTGTGTTACCAGTGTTTTGTTGGTAAGCCAGCATGACTGAGTGAGCGCCTTGATTTAATGTACCTGCCAATGACCATAGATTATTGCTTCGGCCATCTACATTTGTAGCACCAAGTGATGAAGAAGAGGTTGAAGCGGCTTTGTCCCATTCTGTGTGATAACCACTAAAGTCTAAATTTAAAGAGCGTTTTTCAGCTAACGGAATAGTGTAATTAGCATTAATGTAATGACGATCCAACGCATTTTTGCTATCTAAGCCATAGTAAGATGCATTAAGTTGGTCGTTAAACTTATATTTTGCACCCCAAACCACAGCACGATCTAGATCGTTACCGTCAGAATTAATTTGGTCTGAATATTGGTTTTTAGTGAATTTACCAGCAATAACTTCTAGATTTTCAACTTCATGGCTTGTCGCTAAAACGCCTGTGAAGTATTCAGGTACCATACGTGCTGTATTAGATGCAAGCACTGGAATATCAAGAACTTGGGTACCGTATTCAACAGTAGTATTTGATACTCGAGCTTTAACACTTGCGCCACCACGTGCCCAGTGATCATACGCTGAGCCGTCGTTATGTTGTGGAATCATGCCATTACCAGCATGTTTATTTTCACCGATTTTAAAAGAACCATCGCCTACAACATTGGCACCAAAGCCAACAACACCTTGAGTGAAGCCTGACTCTAATTTCACAATTGCTGATTGTGCAAAAGAACTTGTATCGTCACCGCGATTTACATCTTGTTTATCGCGTTTGATGTAACCTGTACGAAACAATACAGAGCCTTCGGCATCTTCCACAAAGCCTTTAGATTCACTTTGTTCGCTAGCAAAAGCAGTAGAAATAAGAGCAGCGTTTACTAATACTGCAAGTGTTAGTTGTTGAGCTTTAAGCATTGGGAGAGAGCCTCATGCAAATTTGGTTAATATGTAGTGCGATTGTATATTTTTTCTTAAAAAAATCACTATTTTTAATGCGCTTATTACACTAAAGTTAGAAAACATTCAGATCATCGGTCAATCTGTAATAAGCAAATATTTCGTATGTTATTGTTGTTTAACAAATAGTTTATTTAAATTGAATATATATTAAGCTAAAGAGAAGTTTATTCATTGCTTATCATAAAAAAATATAAAAAATGGTAAAAACTTTCATTTAACTTGCTGAATTATCATCACTCTTTGCGACAAATTGTGCCGAATCTAAATTCGTATTTTGATCAAAAAGTATATCAATGGTTGAGGTACATGGCATCTATGTTCAGGCAAAGTAAGCACTGTTGGCGTGTTTTTTGTAAATAGAGAATGACTTTTAGCGAAGTCGTCAGAAATGTTTTCCTTAAAATCTAGCTCAATAAAAGATGATAATAATCGTGATAAATACATATAAATGAATGCATTAAATCATTGTTAAAGACTGGAACACGATAAAAGATATTTTATGAATCAAAAGCTTAGTTTTTACTGTTTTATATAATCTTACCTTTGTTTTTAAATGATTTAATTGATCAAAATAAGAAAAAAGGGGCTATACAGTGCGGTAAAATCGATTAAAATCGGCGCTAAATTTTACTTAACCCAATCCACGATCGATCCGATGTGGGGACTAAACATGATTCAATTTTATAAAAAAGCAATTTTAAGTATTTTAGTGACCCTAGGTACTGTCCCTGCATTTGCAGAACAAACTGAACAAGCCACAACGGCACAAGGGAATTGGTCTGGAAGTTTAGGCGTGGTAAACAAATATGTGTACCGTGCGAGTGAAGAAAATGATCAAGCGGCATTACAAGCCGGACTTGAATATGCACACAACAGTGGGCTGTTCGCGGGCTATTGGGGGTCTACACTCAACTATGACCCTACGGACGAAAGTCAGTCACATGGTTTTGAACATGATTTCTATGTCGGATATGGACGTGAACTGAATGAAGATTGGAGCTATAAGTCACAAGTGATGGCTTATGTCTATCAAGGTGGCGGTTCAGTTTATAACGATGACCGCTCTGAAAAGCGTCGCACAACGGGCATCGAATTTATTCAGGACATAAGTTATAAAGATTTAACTGCAAGCATGGCTGTATTGTTGTCTGATGTTAATTATGGCAACGCAGGAGATGTATATCTGAATGCTGCTTATAGCTATGCATTACCTTATGATGTTTCATTAAATTCATCGCTTGGTGTTTCTGTTTTTAATGACAGTCGTGATGACAGCCTATTAACAACCACAGAAGATGTGGTGTTCACTGAAGCACGTTTAGGCTTGAGTAAACCGATTGCTGATACTGGATTTGAAATTGCTGCTGACTATGTATGGGGCGGTAAAGATCGTGAAGGCGAGCAATTAGATGATAACGTTGTGGTTGGATTGACCTATTCTTTCTAACATTAACGAGTTGATCGTATTCGGTCATATTCTTGAAAGTGCATAATGGTGATTGTGCACTTTTTTTATGCATTTTTGAGATCGGTGTTGAAAAAATATACTCAAAAAAGCGCATTTTTAAAATCCTGTTACAACTATCAACCTGAAGATTTAAATAATCTAAATAGATGAAAATCTGCATTCTAAAATAAATTAAAGAGAAAAAAGGTCAAACAGGATAATTAAAAAATAATAAATAAAAACAGTAATATATTGGTTTTTGATAAACCAAAATGGTGGCTTTTATAAAAAAAATATGCGCTTATTTTTAAACATGGCACAGCGCTTGCTAATACCTCATTGAGTTCAACGAAATAACCAAAAAATACGTCGTCGCACGATGTGGGGGAACAAACCATGAAATTTGCACTTAAAGCTTTATCAATCGCTGTACTAGGAGCAGCATCGACGTTTACTTTTGCTGAAGCACCTGCTTCTGAGCATTCTGTATCCGGAAATATCGGCGTACTGTCTAGCTATAATTTACGTGGTATTACGAATGTGCCTGAAAATAGCGGCGCAACTATTCAAGGTGGTTTGGACTATAGCCATGCGTCAGGCTTCTATGTAGGTTACTGGGGTTCAACCTTAGATTATGCACTTGGTGAAGAAGGGCGTGATTCTTTTGAACATGACTTTTATGCAGGTTATAACGGCAAAATTACTGAAGATTTAGGTTATACCGTCGGTGGTACGTATTATTACTACTATGAATCGGATGTTGATTCCGATGGTTTCGAAACTCTCTTAGGATTGAACTACAAAGACTTTAGCGTAACTGCGCAAACCTTAACTCAAAATACGACTTGGGGTAACAAGGGCGATACGTATATCTTAGGTAGCTACAGCTATGCATTGCCAAAAGATTTCACCCTAAATACTTCATTGGGCCTATATGCATATGGTGATGATGACGAATTTGTAGAAACCACTGAAGACTTTGGCTTCCGTCATTTTACAGCAGGTTTAAGCCATCCATTGGGTGACACCGGTGCGAGCGTAAATATGGATTATATTGTGGGTGGTTATGACCGTCTGGATGAAAAACAAAAGAATAAAGTCGTATTTGGCTTGAAATACGAATTCTAATGTTAAAAAGCATTAAAAAATGGCGACCTAGGGTCGCCATTTGTTTAAGCATTGAGCTGGCTTCGATAGGACAGTGCTTCAGAAACGTGCTGAGCTTGAATATGTTCACTTTGAGCCAAGTCGGCAATGGTTCTGGCAACACGTAATACCCGATGATAAGCACGTGCAGATAAATTCATTCGCTGCTGGGCTAACTGTAAAATATTCTGTGCAGTAGCATCCAAAACCGCCTGTTGCTCCAATTGCGTCGGCGTGAGCGCCATATTGGATTTTTGCTGACGCTCTATTTGTAACTCATAAGCTTGTATAACACGATGCCTAACCACACTTGAACTTTCAACCTCTTGCGAACTTTGTAATTCATGCGCTGCCAGTGGCGGGACATCTATATGTAAGTCAATTCGATCTAATAATGGACCTGAAATACGGTTTTGATAGCGTTTAATACTTTCAGCACTACATTGACAGCGGCTGTCTTGGTTAAAGGCATAGCCACATGGACAAGGATTCATCGCCGCAATCAGTTGAAAATTTGCAGGGAAGGTGATTTGACGAGAAGCGCGTGAAATCACAATTTCTTTGGATTCGAGTGGTTGCCGTAACACCTCCAACACCTTTCGATCAAATTCAGGCAGCTCATCTAAAAATAAAACTCCTAAATGTGCCAAGGTGATTTCACCCGGTTTAGGATTTGATCCTCCACCGACGAGGGCAATCGCAGATGCGGTATGGTGTGGCGCACGAAATGGACGCTGCCCAAAATGATGATTTGCACCTGCAATGGAATAAATACTCGCGACTTGCAAATTTTCTTGCATATCTAAGGGGGGCAGAATACTGGGCAAACGCGAGGCGAGTAGAGTTTTGCCTGTGCCCGGTGGACCCCGAAATAGTAGAGAATGACCGCCAGCCGCTGCAATTTCTAAAGCACGACGTGGTCTGAGTTGACCTTTCACATCAGATAAATCAAAAGGGTAACTGAGTTGATTGGCTGACGATGTCGATGGATGGCTACTGATTAAGGCTGAACGACTTAAATGTTCACACACATCCTTAAGATGCTGCGCAGGAAAGACTTGGAACTCCGGCAGTTGCGCCGCTTCATCGGCATTGAGTGCCGGTAGAATCAGATGATGCCCGATATGCTGACAGGCAATGGCTATACTTAAGATGCCACTGACAGGTCGTAAATAACCATCAAGTGCCAATTCTCCAATAAATTCAAAACCATCTGCTGCATTTTCAGGAAGTTGTCCCGACGCGATCAGAATCCCTAAAGCTATGGCGAGATCTAAACGTGAACCATCTTTCGGTAAATCTGCGGGTGCAAGATTAATGGTCAGACGTTTGGTTGGGAACTGAAAGCCGCTATTAATAATCGCAGAGCGGACACGGTCTTTACTTTCACGGACGGCGGCCTCAGGTAGGCCAACAATGGTCAATGAAGGCAGACCTTGGCTGACATGGACTTCAACTTCAATTTGGGGTGCATTTAAGCCGAGCAAACCCCGAGTATAGATTTTGGCAAAAGACATATTATTGTTCCGTTATGGTGCATTATTTTTAATCGTTATGCGTCTTTTGTTGCACTAAAAAGGTGCTTATTTTTTGTTCTGAATTTTTTGTTCGAGTTCTTCGACGTGTTTCAACAATTCATTTAAACGTAAATTGGCATTATTCAGTGCAGTACGTTGGCGTTCGATTTCTTCTTTCGACACGAGATCCATTTTGCTCACAGCTTCATTGAGTAAGCTGCGAAGATTATGTTCGACGTCTTTTTTCGGCTGATCAATTTGTTCTAATATCGCTTGTAATAAGGTTTCAATCATTGTTTAGACCATCCTCAGTGATTTGGTGGCAGCAGTTTAACATCGCCACATTCATGACCATAGTGCTTTCATTTAAATATGCGTTTAATCGATCAGTAAAATCGTAATTCTTCTAGTAAAAACGTCTATTTTTATAAGCATACGCAAGATTATCCGTATAAAATAGGTTATAAAGAAATCTCATGCTGGGCTGACTATTTTCCCCCGACTGTAGTCATATTGGCATGAAAATTGAACATAAAACCTTACAGGTGAAATAAGCCGAAGGAAAACAAAACATGAAGCTCGTAACTGCAATTGTAAAACCTTTTAAATTAGATGACGTGCGTGAAGCACTCTCTGAAAATGGTGTTCAAGGGATCACTGTCACTGAAGTTAAAGGCTTCGGTCGTCAGAAAGGTCACACTGAACTTTATCGTGGTGCTGAATATGTGGTTGATTTCTTACCAAAAGTAAAAATCGAAATCGCAATCAGTGATGAAATGGTCGATACCGTAATTGAATCAATTACTCGTGTTGCAAGCACAGGAAAAATTGGCGACGGTAAAATTTTTGTAAGCAATCTGGAACAAGTCATCCGTATCCGTACTGGTGAAACAGGTGCAGATGCCGTTTAAAAAATTGGCATGAAGTTTGCTGAGTAGCTAATAACTCAGAAAATCAGGTCGGGGGATACGAATGAAAAAGATGCTAATTGCACTCGGCTTGTCCAGTGCACTTTTAGGTGGTTCTGTTGCGTGGGCTGAAGAAAGCGCAACAGCACCTACAGAAGAAGTCACAGTAGTTGATACTGTAAATACAACAACGCTAAATACAACAGAAGCTGCAGTTCCAGTTGAAGCAGCGCCAGCACCTGCAGAAGAAGAGCCTAAGCTCGATACAGGTGATACAGCATGGATTTTAGTGTCCACTGCTCTTGTTTTACTCATGACAATTCCCGGTTTAGCATTATTTTACGGCGGTATGGTCCGTAAGAAAAATGTACTCAGCACCATGGCACACAGTTTCGTTGCGGCAGGTGTCGTGAGCTTAACGTGGGTGATTGTGGGTTATACCTTAGCATTTGGTGAAGGTAATGCCTTTATCGGTAGCTTAGACAAATTTATGTTATCGGGCATCACCACAGAAGCCTTGTCCGGTACGATTCCAGAGATTCTTTTTGTTATTTTCCAAATGACATTTGCCATCATTACCGTTGCCATTATTAGCGGTTCGATTGCAGAACGTATGAAATTCGGTGCTTTTGTTGCTTTTATCGCAATTTGGAGTGTCGTGGTTTATGCACCAATTACCCACTGGGTATGGGGCGGTGGTTGGTTAGGAAACGACGGTGCGCTTGATTTTGCGGGTGGTACGGTTGTTCACATCAACTCAGGTGTTGCGGGTCTTGTTGCAGCGTACATGCTTGGTAAACGTATGGGGCTTGGTCGTGAATCTATGGCGCCACATAATCTAACGTTAACCGTCATCGGTGCAAGCCTTGTATGGGTAGGTTGGTTCGGTTTCAACGGTGGTTCTGCACTGGGTGCAAATGGTTCAGCTGGTTATGCATTGGTGGTAACACAAGTTGCAGCAGCGGCAGCAGCAGTGGCATGGTTAATTACTGAAAAAGTGGTTCGTGGTAAAGCGTCTGTCTTGGGCGGTGCTTCTGGTGCGGTAGCTGGTCTTGTGGTGATTACACCTGCGGCTGGTTTCGTAACCGTTGGCGGCGCTCTAGCGATGGGTCTGATCGGTGGTGTGGTTTGCTTCTGGGGTATTACTGCGCTGAAACGTGCGTTGAAAGCGGATGACTCTTTGGATGCGTTTGGTCTACATGGTGTCGGTGGTATCGTGGGTGCGATCCTTACAGCATTCTTTGCCAGCGAATTCATCATGGGTGATAAAGCACCGAGCAACTTAATGCATCAATTATGGGTTCAAGTCGAAGGTGTACTAGCGACTATTGCTTACTCAGCTGTGATGACATTCATTATCTTGAAAGTGATTGATCTAGTGATTGGCATCCGTGTTGAAGCTGATGACGAACGTATGGGTCTAGACTTAAGTCAACATGGTGAACGTGTAGAATAATAAGATCACAGTAAATCAATATATTGTGTAAAACAGCCCGAAAGGGCTGTTTTTTTTCCATATCTAGCGTAAAGCTCTACAAATTTCAAAATTTTTGCTACACTCTAAATCCATTCGGATTTGTTCAATTTAACCGCTATGCATTGTCCATTTTGCAACGCTGAAGACAGTAAAGTGATTGACTCACGTCTTGCTGCTGAAGGCTGTCAGATACGCCGCCGCCGTGAATGTATTAGTTGCGGTGAACGTTTTACAACTTTTGAAAGCTATGAAGTGGTGATGCCGCGTGTCATCAAGTCGGATTCAAAGAGTGAACCTTTTGATGAAGCCAAGCTCCGCCGCTCGCTGATGCATGCCTTGCAAAAGCGTCCAGTAACGCAAGAGCAAATTGAAACGGTACTCAGTGATATTCAATTGCAAATTCGCCGTTTGGGTGAACGTGATGTGAAATCACGCACCATTGGTGAAATTGTCATGCAGTCATTGTTCGCTTTAGATCATGTGGCTTATGTACGTTTTGCTTCTGTGTACCAAGACTTCCAAGATGTAGAAGCTTTTCGTCGTCAAATTGAACAAATGCAGCAGCGTGAGCACTAATGCACATCTGCCTCCATTTTTATCATGAGTGATTACATGTCTGAGTTAGATCAAGTGACGTTGCAGCAGCATCAACAGTGGATGCGGCGTGCAATTGCATTGGCACAGCAGGGGCAATACAGCACTCGTCCCAATCCCAATGTGGGCTGTGTGATTGTCAAAGACGGTCAATTGGTTGGTGAAGGTTTTCATCCAAAAGCGGGTCAGCCGCATGCAGAAGTCTTTGCAATGCGTGATGCAGGTGAGGCCGCACGTGGCGCAACCGCTTATGTGACTTTGGAGCCTTGCGCACACTATGGACGTACGCCACCTTGTGCCAAAGGTTTGGTGGAAGCAGGTGTTGCTCAAGTCGTTGTGGCCTGTCCCGATCCCAATCCATTGGTTGCGGGTAAAGGTGTACAAATCTTACGTGATGCTGGCATTGACGTGATCACAGGTATTTGTGAAGCAGAAGCGCATCAATTGAACTCGGGCTTTTTAAAAGCCATGGCGACGGGCATGCCTTATGTCCGCCTCAAAGTTGCATCAAGCCTTGATGGGCGTACGGCCATGGCCTCGGGTGAGTCTAAGTGGATTACGGGTGCAATGGCGCGACAAGATGTACAACATTGGCGTGCGATATCAGGTGCCGTAATCACTGGGATTGAGACTGTATTAGCCGATGATTGCTTACTCAACGTACGTCAGCTCGATGAGGCTGTTGACATGCATAACGTGGTTCAGCCGAAACGTATCGTGCTAGATCGCCAAGGCCGCTTGCCATTAACTGCAAAAATATTGCAGCAACCTGAAACCGTGATGGTCATGGGGCCATATCGTCAGGAACTTGCTGACTTGGGCGTGGTACAATTTGAAATTCAGCCATTGGCCGATCTGTTAGCAGTCTGTGTTCAACAGTTCCAAATTTATGATGTCCTTGTGGAAGCTGGTGCGACACTTTCGACCGCTTTCTTACAAGAACATTTGATCGATGAAATGATCAGTTATGTTGCACCGACCTTGTTGGGTCAGTCAGCACGTGCGATGTTTAATGCGGAATTTGACCGCATGGCAGAGCAGCTTCGATTTAAGCTGAAAGATGTCACTCAATTGGGTGATGACATTCGCTTAAGGTTAATCCCTTCTCAAGAGACGCTATGAATTCAGAGTCTACGGTTTATCACAAACGTCGTCATGCGGCTCGTACCACAGACGAATATCTTTTCCATCAATTGGTTCCTTATTTGGGAAACAAACGCCGTCTATTACATCTGATTTTAGAAGCACTTGAGCAAACGGGAACCTTAAAACGCGAAGATGGTCGTGCGCCGATATTTGCTGACTTTTTTGCAGGTTCGGGTGTGGTATCACGGTTGGCTCGTCAAAACGGCTATCGTGTTATTGCCAATGACTGGGAACCCTACAGCCATGCTTTGAACAGCGCGATTCTCTCTTGTGTTGAAGCACCGGCGTTTAAAGAGTTGGGTGGCTATCAGAAAGCCATTGATTATCTGAACCGTTTGCCAGAAGTGAAAGGTTGGGTGACCCATAACTTGTGTCCACGTAATGATGAAATCTACGATCCGGCACGTGACCGTTTATTCTTTAAACGCCGTAACGGTATGCGTATCGATGCGATTCGTCAGCAAATTGCAACTTGGCAAGCTCAAGGCGCGATTGATGATGTGGAAATGAGTGCTTTATTAGCGCCGTTATTGTATTCAGCAAGTTTTGTCAGTAATACCAGCGGTGTATTTAAAAGCTTCCATCATGGTTGGGGCGGTAAAACCCAAGCGGCCTTGGATCGTATCGGTTCTTTGTTATGGCTGACCCCAAGTCGTTTTTGTGAAATTGGTGATCCGAAAAAACCCGCCGCTGAAATGTGGTGTGTCGACGCACAGCATTTGGCTAATCAGATGAGTGGCTTTGAAGTAGATGTGGCTTATCTCGATCCACCATATAACCAGCACGCTTACAGCAGTAACTACCATGTGTTGAATGCCTTAACGTTATGGGATCAGGTGGATTTACCAACACCAGACACCAAAGGCTTTAAGAGCGGAATCGACCGTGCATGGCGTAAAGAACGTCCAAGTCCGTATAATTCTTCGAAGCATGCGAAAGAAGCTTATGAAAAATTATTAGAAACCATCAATGCACGTTACATCCTGACGAGCTATTCAACCGATGGTAATATCAGCGCCACAGATTTGTT
Organism: Acinetobacter sp. YH12045; assembly: GCF_013419925.1. Taxonomy (NCBI): domain Bacteria; kingdom Pseudomonadati; phylum Pseudomonadota; class Gammaproteobacteria; order Moraxellales; family Moraxellaceae; genus Acinetobacter; species Acinetobacter sp. YH12045. Next base: position 36,046 of record NZ_VOZE01000005.1, read on the forward strand.
ACAAGCCAATTTAAAACGTGGTCGAGTAAGCTTATTGACGCAAGATGTGCCACGTTACCGTGTGAGCAAGCAGCGTCAGTCTGAACGTGCACGCGTACTAGAGTTTATTGTCATCACGGATACGCATGCCAAATCAGGTCCACCAATCCGTCAGTTGTTGAGTCAATTGCACCATTTTGCTGAATTGGGTGGTGTCGATACCTCTGGTGTGAGTACGCAACTTGATTTGTGGTAAAAATCATCGCCCCATATTTTTCAGGGATTGAACATGTTTACAGGCATTATTGAAAGTCTAGGTAAAGTTGAAAGCATTCAAAACGTGGGTGGCGATGTCCGCTTGCGTATCCAGACAGATTTAGACATGTCGGATGTGCATTTGGGGGACTCGATTGCCACCAATGGCATTTGCTTAACCGTGATTGACTTTGGTAGCAATTGGTATGCAGCTGATGTATCACGTGAAAGTTTAAATCGGACCACCTTGGAACACTGGAAAGCAGGGCAGGCAGTAAATGTGGAAAAAGCCATGTTGCCGACCACGCGTTTTGGTGGACATATTGTCAGTGGTCATGTCGATGCAGTGGGTGAAATCACTCAAGTTCGTTCAGATGCACGTTCAATTTATTTTGAAGTGACCGCACCGAAAGAAATTGCACGCTATTTAGCAGAAAAAGGCTCTGTGACCGTGGATGGTATTAGCCTGACAATTAACCATTTACGTGGCAATGTGCTGAGCTTAAATTTAATTCCGCACACGGCTGAACGAACCAATATCGGTACGTGGAAAGCTGGGGCTAAAGTGAACTTGGAAGTAGATGTTTTAGCACGTTATATTGAGCGTTTATTGCTCGGCGATAAAGCCGCTGAGACCACAGCGCAATCGAAAATTAGCTTAGATTTTCTCGCTGAAAATGGCTTCTTGAAATAAGTTGATACCGAAGAAAACCAAACAGTCTGATTGAAAAATTAGACTGTTTTTTTATTTTTGGTGATAATGCGTCGCGGAATGACATATATGATGAATAATCAGACAGGTGATAATGATTGATTTCTTACTGAATCTGGAACAGTGGTTACCCATGTTATTGGAAAATTATGGTGTGTGGATTTATGCCATTTTATTTCTGGTGATATTTTCAGAAACGGGTTCAGTATTTATGTTCTTCCTGCCGGGAGACAGCCTATTGCTTGCCATCGGCGCATTATGCTCAACGACGGAAGTGGTGCATTTACACACTATGGGGCTGCTGTTATTTGTCGCATCGGTCTTGGGCTACTGCGTCAATTACTACACGGGCAGCGTGCTAGGCATTAAGTACTTTAATAAGCACACACGTTACTTTAAGCCCGAATATATGGTCAAAACCAATAAATATTTTATGAAGCATGGTGGTAAAACGATTTTAGTCGCACGCTTTGTACCCTTTGTACGTTCTTTTGCGCCTTTTGCTGCTGGGTCTGCACGCATGAACCTTGGCACATTTATGTTCTATAACGTGCTAGGTGGTTTCATCTGGATTGGATTATTACTCGGTATCGGTTATTTCCTAGGACATACCGTTTCTGCAGTTGCAGATTTGGTCTAAGCCAAACTTAGACATAAAAAAAGCCCACAGTTGTGGGCTTTTTTTATGGAGTAGATGACCACTTAATGTTTTGTAACGGTCACTACATCAAGGGTTTGAAAAATCGAGCTGTGGGGCGGTTGCTGAATGCTAAAACCACCTTTTTCTGATTCACGGCTGAGATAAACCGAAATACTGTGAAAGTCTGAATGACTCAGCCAAAGATCTTTGGCACGAATGTCCCATTGTTCTCCAGCAGATAGAGAGGATATTTTCTGGGTAATCTGGTGAATGATGTCCATATTGAATTCCCATCTGGATGCATGATTATATTTTTAGGATGCCTGAAGCATTGTATTTTGAGGGACAATGCTTCAGTCATATGAACATCATGTTGCAAATACATGTCAGTTTAATGACAGTGACCAGATTTCGATGCACGGCTTAAGATGCTTGGGACGATGTAGATTCTGTCGAAAAATTGGAGTTTTCTAAGATATAGTCAATTTCTTCTTGTGCGGCTGTTTTCAATTTTGCACGGAAATCACTGACGGCCATTTCGATTTGCGTTTCTGCTTCAAGTTCCAAACGCACGCGTACACTTTCGAGTTCTGACAACATCTGTCCTTCGCTCACCGATAAGCTTTGACTTAATCCCGCTAAACCCGTTTCAGGATTTTTATGATAGCGAGCGGCATAGTGTTGTACTTCACGATTAAGATTATGCTGCATCATGGTGAGCGCTTGCGTTTGTGCAGCAAAGCGTAACTCTTCGTCACGTTTCAGTTGTTCTGCATAGGCTTGTTCAGCTTCACGTTTTTCTTCTAAGGCTTTTTCTAAAGCCAGTTGTTTGCGAATACGAGCATCTTCAATCAGCTGTGCTTTCAAATCTGCATAGGCAGACTCAATTTTGTCAAAAGACACTTGCTGCTGCTGTTGGTCATTGACCAGCCATTGTTGAATGTCTGTACTAGGATTGAGTACATCGCAAACGCGACCAAGGTCATCAATAAAGGTCTGACGAATAGCTTCAGGTACTTTTAACCAGCGCTGTTTAAAGTCTGGACCGACATTCAATGCCATGGTGCACCTCCTTGCAAATAGGGTAAAACCAATATCACGTTAAAGTTTATGGGTCTGCGGTTGAACGCCCAAACGTCGATATTGTTTATATTTTTCACGCCCGATAATTTTAGCGGGTTCGTTATTTTCAATAATTTCGATAATGTGACTAAAACTTGCGAACTGTTCAAGTGCTTGATCGTTAAAATTAAACACAATCCAGTCGGCTTGCTCAGGCAATTGGGCAGAAATACAGACCGTTGCCTCGGGTTGATCGATACCATGGGGAATGAAACCTGTGTGATCGAAACTCCACAGGCGTTCATCAAGTTGTTGCTGTAAGTCTGGGTCAGCACAATGTAGCCAAATACGTACAGGCTGACGCAGGATCTTACGGCATAAACGACAAGTGCTTTCGACTTGTCGTTCAGGACTTTTTTCAAATAAATAAAAGCTAACTTTAGCCATTCGCTTGAGCACGATTCGCTAAGAATTGCATTAATAATGGCACAGGACGACCTGTTGCGCCTTTATTTGCACCTGAGTTCCATGCAGTACCAGCAATGTCTAAATGCGCCCAACGATATTCACGCGTAAAGCGTTGAAGGAAACATGCGGCTGTCACAGACCCTGCTTTTGGACCACCAATGTTGGCAATATCTGCAAATGGAGAATCAAGTTGTTCTTGATAATCTTCAATCACTGGCATGCGCCATACGCGGTCAAAGCTATGTTGACCCGCAGCAGTCAATTCAGCCGCAAGTTCATCATCCGGAGTGAACATACCGGTAAGGACTGAACCTAATGCCACAACACATGCACCAGTGAGGGTTGCAATATCAATCACCAGTGCAGGATTAAAGCGTTTTACATAGGTCAAGGTATCGCACAGAACCAAACGACCTTCAGCATCGGTATTTAAAATTTCAACGGTTTGACCGCTCATGGTGGTTACGATGTCGCCCGGGCGAGTGGCATGACCAGACGGCATGTTTTCTGCAGCAGCAATTGCGCCGACCACATGAATCGGTAATTTCGCTTCACACAGCGCACGGATGGTACCCAAAACTGATGCAGAACCGCACATGTCGAATTTCATTTCGTCCATGCCCGCACCTGGTTTAAGTGAGATACCACCCGTATCAAAAGTCACGCCTTTACCAACAAGCACTACAGGGGCTTCTTCACGATTTGAAAGGTATTCGATGGTAATAATACGGCCTGGACGGTCAGAACCTTTACTCACAGCAAGGAAAGCACCCATACCGAGATCAGCCATTTGCTGTTCATCGAGTACAGTCACTTTGAGTTGATCTGGGAATTCAGCTGCAAGCGCTTGAGCTTGTTCGGCTAAATATTCAGGGAAACAGATATTGCCCGGACGGTTACCTAAGTCACGAGTAAAACTTTGACCTGATTGCACTGCAGAAATTAATTCAAGCTGTGCAGTGGTTAATGGACTTTCAGTAGCGATTAAATGGATCTGCTCCAAAACAAATTCATTTTTCTTAGACTTGTATTCATCAAATGCATAAGCCGCTTGCGTCAGGCTAAGTGCAAATAAATAATGTTGTTCTTGTGGTAGAGCAGAGATATCGACACTGATCTGTTTGAATTTTTTTTGTGACGCTTTAATAATAGTTTGTGCAATTTTTGCAAATTTATTGACCTGTAATTCAGCAACTTTGCCGAGGCCTAAAAGAGCGCTATTGCGACAAGCGGCAATGTTCGCCACCAAAGGCAGGCTTTCATTGAGTGCTGCTTTAAATTGAGTTGCTTCAATTAAATTATCTAAATCATTGATTTGATATGAAGTAGCTGCATTTGTAACGTGCTCAGAATCTACTAATATCAACAAATATTGGCTGGACGCATTCGCTTGGAATGACGTATTAATAGAAAGTTTCATGTGCGGTATTTATGCCTTTTTAAATTTATAAACCATTAAACCATTGAAACATTTATATGAATAGAGTTTCAATGAGCAACAAGGGTATAGGTTTTATATTTTCTACATTCGGGTAAACTAACGCTAGTTTTTATTGGCCCTATTTTTGGAAGAATTAATTTGATTATTCGGCGTTATGTGGTCAAGCAAGTGGTGTCGACATCACTGGTTGTGATTGCCTTATTGACCTTGATCATGATGGGTGGTCGTTTGATCAAGTACTTTGGTGTGGCGGCGCAGGGTCGTTTAGATGCAAGTATTTTATTTAGCATCATTGGCTACCGTTTGCCTGAGTTTTTAACTTTAATTCTTCCGCTCGGTTTCTTTATCGGTCTGATGTTGGTCTTTGGTCGTCTGTATGTCGATCATGAAATGGCTGTGCTTAATGGTAGTGGTGTCAGTCGAAATCAATTGTCACGTTTATTGGTGCCGATGACTGTGGTCTTTATGGCTGTTCAAGCATTTTTGATGCTGTGGGCATCGCCTTGGGGCATCCGTCAGTTTGAAGCATTAACGACTTCGCAAGCGGTACGAACAGGCTTTGACTTGGTTCGACCAAAAGAGTTTATTTCCTCTGGGCCCTATACCATTTATGCAGGGGACTTGTCAGAAGACCGTAAAAACTTAAAAGATATTTTCTTTTATCAGCGTGCAGAAAAAGAGGGTAAGCCTGATGTCATTATTTTGGCAAAAGAAGCGACCCGCGTCGAAGTACCCGATGACAATGCCAATGTGGTGGATTTGGTTGAAGGCCGCCGTTACGAAATCTATCCGGGGCAACCGCGTTATTCTCAAGCAGAATTCCAAAGTTATCGTTTACGTTTAGAAAATGATAAAGAAGCAAAATTTGAAAGTACCGAAGTAGAAGCTTTACCTACCTCGAAGTTATGGGATAACCGTCATGATCCTGTGGTTGCCAGCGAACTCGGTTGGCGGATGTTTGTGCCGTTCGCTATTTTGGTGGCGTTATTACTCGCTACCGCTTTGTCTGAAGTGAGTCCTCGTCAAGGGCGTTACCTGAAACTGTTCCCAGCTTTACTTATTTTTGCCAGTTTAATCGTAGCCTTAATGGCGATCAAAACGCGGATCAGTAAAGATGAAATGGGCATCTGGGCTTATCCACTGGTCTTAGTGATTTACGGCATTGCAGCAGCATTGTTCTCGCGTAAACAAAAATTAGCGCCCAAAATTAAGAAACAAATTCAGCGAGTGAGGTCTTAAAATGTTGGCACGTCGTATAGTTGCAAAACATGTGACCAAAACTACTGCTTTAGCCATGCTTGGTGCGACCGCGGTATTGGCTGGCTTACAAGTGCTTTTTACTTATTTAGGTGAATTGGGCTCGCTGAAAGAAGGTTATAACGCATGGAATGCTTTGCAGTATGTGTTATGGAGTTCACCGAATTATTTATATGAAATTTTGCCGATTTCAGCCTTGATTGGTGCAGTACTGGGTTTAGGGACTCTAGCTTCAAACAGTGAATTGATTGTGATGCGTTCGGTCGGCATCAGCCTATGGCGGATTGTGGGCTGGGTGATTCGTTCGGCACTCATTTTGGTGGTTTTATCCTTTGCATTAAGCGAATGGGTCATTCCCTATACCAATGAACAAGCCAAAAGCGTCAAAAGTCACCGCACTGCGGCTGAGTTGGGTGAAGTCAAAGGCTATTGGTCACGTGAAGGCCAGCGCTTTATTTATATTGACTATGCTAATTCGCAAGGTCAAATTAAAGATGTTCAGGTTGTTGATTTTGATGAAAAATATCGTTTGCGAGGCACTTTGGATGCGGAGCAAGGGAATTTTGTCAAAAATGGCTCTTGGACACTGCAAAATTCAACCCAAGTCGACCTATTAGCGACGGGTGATGCTGTAGCTAAGCAAAATGCTGAACAGCCGCTTTCATTGGCCTTGCAACCCAAATATGTGCATATGGTTACCATTGACCCTGAAGACCTATCACCGAGTCAATTGGTGAGCTTTATGAGCTATATGCATGAATATAGCCAAGTCCCGAAGACTTACCAATTGGCGTTTTGGCAAAAGTTTGGTTCACCCTTTGCTTTAATTGCCTTGGTGGTGATCGCGTGTTCTTTTATTTTTGGACCTTTACGTCAACAGTCGATGGGTTTCCGCTTGGTGATTGCCTTATTTGCTGGACTGGGCTTTTACTACTTACAAGATTTCTTAGGTTATGCAAGTTTGGTGTACGCACCATCGCCTGCATGGTTCGTCTTTATACCAATTATTTTGATGTTTGTAGCGGGTGGTTATCTGCTGCACCGCGCACGTTAAGTGCATGCAAGATTGAGTAAAACAATGTTGATGACCTAGATAAACCATGGTTGTCACATAGAGTCTTCACCGAAAATTCGGTAAGATAGTATGATTAATTTATAAACGAAAGAGTGTTCATTATGACGGATGCAACTGCTGGCAAAATCCCACACGTATTGGTAATTATGGATGGTGTGGGTCATCGCGAAGCGGTCGAGGACAATGCCTTTTTAGCAGCAAAACGACCAAACTTGACTGCAATGCAGGAAAAGCATCCGCATGGATTGATTTCAGGCTCTGGCGAAGACGTTGGTTTACCTGATGGACAAATGGGTAACTCTGAAGTGGGCCACATGAACCTTGGTGCAGGACGTGTACTGTATCAAGACTTTACTCGTATTACCAAAGATATTCGTACCGGTGCCTTCTTTGAACATGACGTATTAGTCGATGCGGTTGAAAAAGCCAAAGCTGCAAATCGTGCTGTACATATCATGGGCTTGTTGTCTGAAGGTGGTGTGCATTCACATGAAGATCACATTGTGGCGATGGCTGAATTGGCATTAAAACGCGGTGCAAAAGTGTATCTTCATGCATTCCTTGATGGTCGTGATACGCCACCAAAAAGCGCACAACCTTCGCTTGAAAAATTAGATGCGCTGTTTGCTCAGTATCCGGGTCAAGGTCGTATTGCCACCATGATTGGTCGCTACTTTGCAATGGATCGTGACAACCGTTGGGATCGTGTTGAGCAAGCCTATCGTCTTTTAACTGAAGGTGAAGCAGTGCGTAAAGCAGCGACTGCTGTTGAAGGTCTAGAGCAGGCTTATGCTGCTGAAGAATCAGATGAATTTGTAAAAGCGACGCGTATTGGTGATTTAGCACCGATCCAAGATGGTGATAGCGTTGTCTTTATGAACTTCCGTGCTGACCGTGCGCGTGAAATTACCAAAGCTTTTGTGGAAAAAGATTTTGCAGGTTTTGAACGTAAAGTGGTTCCCGCTTTATCAAAATTTGTCATGTTGACACGTTACCAAGCAACAATTGATGCACCTGTGGCTTATATGCCAGAAGCGTTGCATAACTCGATTGGTGAATACCTGTCTAATTTGGGTAAAACACAACTTCGTATTGCTGAAACTGAAAAATATGCACACGTGACCTTCTTCTTCAGTGGTGGTCGTGAAGATGAATATCCGGGTGAAAAACGTATTTTGATTCCATCGCCAAACGTTGCGACCTATGACTTAAAACCAGAAATGAGTGCTTATGAAGTCACTGATGAATTGGTTGCCGCAATTAATTCAGGTGAGTACGACTTACTGGTGGTGAACTATGCCAATGGTGATATGGTTGGCCATACCGGTGTGTTTGATGCAGCAGTCAAAGCGGTTGAAGCTGTAGACACGTGCTTAGGCCGTGTATATGAAGCTGTGATGGCAAATAAAGGTCACATGCTAGTGACTGCCGATCATGGTAACGTAGAGCAAATGCAGGATTACCAAAGTGGTCAGGTGCATACTCAACATACCACTGAACTTGTGCCATTTATCTATGTTGGTCCGACCAATGCAACAATTGCAGAAGGTGGTGTTTTGGCTGACGTAGCGCCGACACTGTTAACGCTTATGCACATTCCTGTACCAACAGAAATGCAAGGTCGTAACTTGATTACTCTTGAATCTTAAAATGTAAGGAAGCATGAATGACTAAAGCACACTGGACGTCAGTTGTAAGCCTTACAGCCTTGCTGCTGTGTTCTAGTCATTCGACATGGGGAGCCGACAAAGCAAAGTCGGCTTTCGATGAATTTGATGGCAGCTATGAACAAAGTTATGCCGAAGTACCTGTCGAATCCATCCAACAATTTGTTCAGATCTATGGCATTGTCAAAGAAAATTATGTCGTTGAAAAAAATGACGATGCATTATTCCAACAAGCCATCAAAGGCATGGTCAGTGGTTTAGACCGCTATTCACGATATCTTTCACCTGAAGACTATAAGCAGCTTTTGCAATACACTGAAGGGGATATTGCGAGTGTCGATTTCAATTTGCGCTTTGATGCAGGTCTACAGCAATGGGTCATCACCAATTTAAAGCCTGATGCCGACTCAGCAAAGCTAGGTCTGAAAAATGGCGCGGCGGTGTTTAAAATTGATGATCAAGAACTCAAAAAACTCAATCAAGATCAAGTGCGACACCTGCTTACCGGCAGTATAGGCTCGACGCTGAATCTACAGCTGATAACTGCAAGTCAACCGGTCAATTTGGTCAGAAACACTAAAGTTGAAACAGATATAGAATCTAAATTATTAAATAATCAGGTTTTAGTTTTACACGTTAAAGTTTTTCAACAAGATACAGCCAATGAAATTAAGCGTTTAATTGAAAGTCATGGTTCACGTGTCAAAGCCGTATTGTTTGATTTAAGAAATAACCCCGGCGGGTTATTGTCCGCAGCAGTAGAGTCTGCCGATTTATTTTTGAATCAGGGCATTATTGTGTCGACTCGAAGTCGATCTGAGGGTGACCAACAGTTTCAGGCTTTACCGAGTTTTGAATTTCAAAATATGAAAGTTGGTATTTTAATCAACAATCGTTCTGCTTCTGCCGCAGAGGTCTTTACCGCAGCATTAAAAGAGCATAAACGTGCATGGGTAGCGGGTGAGAAAAGTTATGGTAAAGGTGTGGTTCAAAAACTATTTCCATTGAGTAATGGTGCGGCTTTACAAATGACTGTGTCGCAATATCTGACACCGAATGGCAAAATGATTGAAGGAATCGGGGTGCAGCCAGACTATAACTATCCGCTGCAACATGATGCACGTGAAGATCACTATGTCGATCATGTTGCAGAGTTATTACTGAATCAAAAATAAACAGCAATAAGCAGGAAAGCTTTTACTCTTCGTCTTCGGTATCTAAGCCGAATTTTTTCAAACGATAGCGCAATGAACGGAATGACATGCCTAATTTTTTTGCGGCAAGGGTTCGGTTCCAGTGGGTGATGTTTAACGCATTCATGAGCACTTCTTTTTCGATATTTTCTAAAAAGAGTTCTAAACCTTCTTCAGGTAGTTTACGAGGAACCACACTCTGTTCGTTGCTGTTTACAGCAAGCTGAGCAGAATCATTCGTTGTTGGAGCGGAATTGAACTGAGCACTCGGTTGTCTTAATGGCGCACTTTGCAGATGTTGAAGATCAATTTGCTCATCATCGCAGAGGGTCATGGCACGTTCGATAATATTGCGGAGTTCACGGACATTACCCGGATAATATTGGTTGAGTAAGAAGTTTTTCGCTCGTTCAGTCAGAGGCTTAGTGGCAATTTCCCATTCAAGGCTAATTTTTTGAATAAAATGTTGTGCCAATAAGAGGATGTCGTCGCCACGTTCACGTAAGGCAGGCAACACTAAATCCATCACATGGATACGGAAGAATAAATCTTGGCGGAATCGACCTTGTTGGACGAGCGCTTCTAAGTCCTGATGACTGGCACTGATCACACGGAAATCAACATCAATTTCACAGTCTGAACCTACAGGACGAATACGTTTTTCCTGTACTGCCCGTAGCAATTTAACTTGCATGGCTAAAGGTAGTTCGGCAATTTCGTCCAGAAATAAGCTACCGCCATGTGCAGATTGAATCAGACCTTGCTTGTCTTGGGTGGCACCACTAAAGCTGCCTTTTTTATGGCCAAAAAGTTCACTTTCCATTAACTCGGTCGGAATTGCCCCACAGTTAATAGCAATAAAGGGCCCTTCATTACGGTTGCTTAAACGGTGAACCAGATTGGCTACGACCTCTTTACCCGTACCAGATTCACCCGTAATAAAAACAGGTGCTTGTGAACGTGCAATTTTCTTTAGAGTTCGACGCAATTGCTGGATTGGAAGTGATTCACCAATCAACATTTTATGTTCTAAAGCATCTTGCGAAGTAATGTCTTCGGCCAAAGGCTTATTCAGGGCTTTTTGTAGCAGTTGTTCAAGATGTTTTGGATTGATCGGTTTGCTGACAAAATCGAATGCTCCCGCCTTTAATGCGGCAATGGCAATGTCCATGTTGCCATAGGCTGTTAGCACAGCAACTGGAAGGGCAGGACAGTGTTCATTCATCCAATCTAAGAGCTGTAGACCATTACCATCGGGTAAGTTGAGATCGGTTAGGCAGGCATCGTAGCTATAGGTAGACAAGGCTTTTTTAGCTTCGTCGAGGCGATGTGCGACATGCGTTTTAACCCCCATCCTTGATAAAGACATTTGCATCAGCATACATAAGTCTTCTTCGTCATCAACTAATAATACCAGTGGTTGTGAATCCACAGTTTTCCCCTAAAAACAATTAAATAACAGCTTGTAAGCACTCAATCCTAAAGCAAGCTCCCTGTTTTTGTTCTACATAGGAAAGCTGTGCTTGATTCGCTTCACAGAAGCTATGAGCAAGATATAATCCTAAACCAGTTCCAGTAATTTCGGTACTAAAAAATGGTTGAAATAACTGTGCGCGGTTTTGTAAAGCAACCCCATGACCGAAATCTCGGACATCGATCTGGACTTTTTTCTGATCCGTACGCGCCACCACTTCGATATACGACATGTCCGGATTGTTATGGCGAATCGCATTACGAATCAGGTTGATTAAAATTTGTCTGAACTGTGCCTCATCAAAATCGATAAAGGTTTTGGCTTGTACATTGAGCCGAATGTTCTGTTGAATGTCTGCCAGATCTTCTTGTAGGAACAGCGGTAAAAATTGCTCTAGATTCAGACGAGTCGGATGGGTTTCCTTATTGCGCACCATATTTAGGGTGTCTTGAATAATTCGATCAATCCGCACCGCTTGACGTGAAATCATATGATTCAACATGTGCTGTTGTTCGGTATCACTTTGCGGATATAAATCATTGGCATGCACAATTGCGGCTAAAGGATTGCGAATTTCGTGAGCAATACTGGCGGAGAGTTGCCCTAAAGCGGCTAATTTTAGTTGTTGCACTTGCTGATTGAGTTTTTGTGCATCTTGTAAAATCAGCAAGGTCAGCATTTGATGCGGCACAACGAGTTTTTGTACCAGTACCTGAATGTGGTATTGGCTTTGTTGCGATTCAAATTGAAATTTTTCCCCGCTTTTTAAATCTTCAAACTTGAGTAATTCAAATAAGTCGGGCTGCGTGGTATACAGTGGATATTGATCATGATGATAAGAATTTGGCATGCCGAGTAAATGGCAAGCAGCAGGATTACTCAGCACCACATGACAGTTTTCATCCAAAACCAAATAGCCCGTATCAATCTGTTCTAAAATATAGCGGTTAATGTTTTGTAGCCGATGGAGCTCTAAAGATTGCGAAAAATTCAGATTTTCTAATAACTGGAAACGTTTCACGGCAATTTGCGCACTGCCATATACTACACAAAATAAAAAAGCCAAAATCGCACTGTTAGTTAAATTTTTAAGTGAGGTAAATTCAAGAATTGAACCTAAAAACAGTTGATATACTACACAGATCACAGCGATGAGGGTGATGACCAAAGCTTTTTGGGCATCTAATAACAGGGATGCTGCAAAAATCGTAATCACAAACAGCAAACTCAAATGTAAATTGGGTCCATCGATGGCTAAGGTCAGTAAGCTCAGCGAAATCACATCTACGATGAATAACAGCAGTAGCTGGTTTGGAATACGGACTTTGAAACGTCCAAGCGACATGAATTGAATGCTGGTAAACAGCAAATAAATCGTCAATACATATAGGTATAAACGTGGGTATTCATAATCTGAAGTGAATTGAGTGTAGGTCAGTAAAAAGACCAGTAACAGACAGGCACTGATGATAAAGCGATAAGCACTGTACCAAAGGCCCAAATGATACTGGTTCAATTCACTATGAATTGAACGCTGTGTCATAAGTAACAGGATGTACGTTGTGTTAAGGTTTGATTAACCCGTAGCGAATTGCCAAGTGAGTTAGTTTGACATCACTATCAATATTCAGTTTTTCAAAAATGCGGTAACGGTAGGTATTCACTGTTTTAACACTAACGAATAATTTATCAGAAATTTCTTGTGCACTAATACAATTGACCACCATCATGGCAACTTGCATTTCACGCTCAGACAGGGCGTCAAAAGGTGATTGTTGTGTATCAGACAAATATGAGCTGGCCAGTTGTTCTGCAATGTCTGCACTGAAATATTTGCCACCTTGCATCACTTTATTAATCGCACGGACCATTTCAGTAACTGGTGCACCTTTGGTGATATAGCCTTTGGCACCTGCTTTTAACAATAAAGACGGGTAGGGTTCTTCAGCAAGTCCACTGACTGCAAGGACTTTTGTATCTGGCGCTGTTTGGAGTAGGCGACGTGTGGTTTCTACCCCCCCGATCCCCGGCATATTGACATCTAATAAAACAACATTTGGATGGTGTTGGCGAACAAGTGTAATCGCATCTTCACCCGATTCGGCTTGTCCAATGACTTGGATATCTGCATGGTCTTCGAGCATACGGCAAATACCAGTACGGACTAATTCATGGTCATCTACCACCAAAACTGTGATCACCTACACTCTCCCTCAAATCAAAACCTGTTTTTTTTGTTACATAAAGCAAAATAAGCTTGCAATGAAACGACAAAATTAGCAATCCTATTCTTATATGAAATGAAAAACTTCATACACAATGTGTGAGCAAAAAATGTTCGTAGTTGTGACCAATGTACGGCATATTGCTGGTCTTGCGCAAATGTTTAGTATCCTGAGTTGAGTGAGCAATGGTGAAAAAATTAAATAAATCCTTCATGCACGTTTTGGGCATGTCAATTTTATTCAGTATGAGCAGTTTCAGTTCTGCTGAAATTGTGATGAATAGTGCTGCAAATCAGCAGTCAAATATTAGCTGGTCATCTGAAGATGCAAACCAGTTACTCAACGGTGACGTGTCTTATAGCGCTGAAGAGCCATCTCCTCAAGGGTCAACTAAAGTGACTACTTCTGTACGTAGTACAGGCGGTGTGGTACAGACAGCACCATCGAAAACGGTCCGTATTATTGATACCAATCAATACGCAGGACAGCCCTCTGTAAATGCGCGTGCAGCACTGGTTATGGATGGTCAAACTGGTGAAGTGCTATATAGCAAAAATAGCAATACCGCTTTACCGATTGCATCGATTACCAAACTCATGACAGCAGTAGTGATTTCAGATGCCCGATTAAACATGTCTGAAAAGATTACCTTACAACAGTCTGATTTCTCATGTTCAGGTTGTAAAAGCTCAAGTTCAACACTTCGTGCTGGCGACAGTATGAACCGCGCAGAAGCATTGCTGTTTGCTTTAATGAAGTCTGAAAATCCAGCGGCTTCGGCATTAGCACGTACTTATCCAGGTGGTCGTTCTGCATTTATTGCAGCGATGAATGCGAAAGCACGCTCATTGGGGATGAACTCGACTCATTATATGGAATCGACTGGCTTGCATCCAGGCAATGTTGCTTCGGCACGTGACTTAGGTATTTTGGTGAATACCGCTTCGCAGTATGGTTTGATTCGCCAATTTTCAACCACACCAAGTTATGACTTTAATTTGGGCTACCGCGTGTTGAAATCAAACAATACTAATGCTTTAGTGCGTAATGGTGGTTGGAATATTAATATTTCGAAAACTGGATTTATTAATGAAGCAGGGCGCTGTGTAGTGATGCATACCACACTGAATAACCGTCCAGCGGTGGTGGTGTTATTGGGTGCGGATTCTTCAGTTGCACGAACCAATGATGCGACTCGTTTAATGAATTGGGCGAGCCAGTTACCAAAACGTATTTAATAAGATTTCAGATTTTTCATTCTTTCAGTATTTGGATTTACTCAACGTTTAAATGCTGAAGTGAATGCAAGATATAAAAAGCCCTGCAAGAGCAGGGCTTTTTTATTTAGTCAGCATATGAATTACATATTTGACAGAATTGAATCGCGAACTTGATCCATAGTTGCATCAATCGACAACATTACTGCATCTTGGCATTGCTTGATGGCAGTGTCAGGATCTTTTAAACCGTTACCTGTTACAGTACATACGATCACAGAACCTTCAGCAATTTTACCTGCTTTAATGTCACGAATCGCACCACCGATAGACGCTGCAGAAGCAGGTTCTACGAATACACCTTCGTACATAGACAGTAGACGCTGTGCTTCTAAGATTTCAGCATCTTGAAGTTCATCGAACCAGCCTTCTGAGTCGCGGACTACTGCTTTAGCATGGTTCCAGCTTTGTGGGTTACCAATACGGATCGCAGTTGCTACAGTTTCAGGGTTTTCTACAGGTGCACCGCGTAGGAATGGTGCCGCGCCAGCAGCTTGGTAACCCACCATTGTTGGTAGACCCGCAGGTTTTGGACCTGTAAATTGATCAGTTTCAGGATCATAAACCACTTGTACAAATTCTTCTTTAGGCTGATTCGCCACAGCTTCGGTATAACCCATCCAGTGTGCTGTGATGTTACCCGCATTACCTACAGGTAAGCAGTGGTAATCTGGCGCACGACCTAATTCGTCAACGATTTCGTAAGCAATGGTTTTTTGACCTTGCAGACGGTATGGGTTGATTGAGTTTACAATCGTAACTGGTGCTTGATCTGCAACTTCTTTTACAAGACGCATACCGTCATCGAAGTTACCGTGAATTTGCATTGTTACCGCGCCATACATCATCGCTTGTGCCATTTTACCCATGGCAATTTTGCCTTCTGGGATGAGCACAAATGCTTTAATGCCTGCACGTGCAGCATAAGCAGCCGCTGCAGCAGATGTATTACCTGTAGATGCACAGATAATTGCTTTAGAGCCTTCTTCAACTGCTTTTGTTACAGCCATGGTCATACCACGGTCTTTAAATGAACCAGTCGGGTTTAAGCCCTCGTACTTCACATAAATTTCAACATTTTTGCCAATAATGCGTGGAATATTCTCAAGCTTAATCAGTGGCGTATTACCTTCGCCCAAAGAAATTGCGCGAGTAGTTGCAGATACGGGTAAACGGTCGCGATAGCGGTCAACTAAACCAGTATAACGATTGGCATTAGACATGATGATGTTCCAATTGTGTGTAGAGCTTGGCGAGAGGAACTGAAATATTCCCCTCGACCCGATTAATTATCAAGCGATTCTAAACGAATTCGTACAATTTCGCCATGAATGACAGGCAATGCTTGAATTTGTTGAAGTGCTTCATCCATTTTAGATTCTTTGACTGGATCAGTCAGAATCACGATAGGAATAAGGTCTTTTAAGCGCGGTTGTTGCATGATCGCATCGATGCTGATTCCCGCACGGCTTAAAATCGTCGTCACATCAGCAAGAACGCCAGTTTGATCTTCGGCATTAATACGGATGTAGTATCCAGTGGTCATTTCTTCACGTGGAAGAATTGGTAAATCGGTCAGTGCTTCAAAAGCAAGCTGTGGAATTGTACCTGCGCCATCTTCGGTATATGAGATGTCACGGACAATATCGACAACATCAGCAACCACCGCTGATGCGGTCGGGCCTGCACCTGCACCTGCGCCATAGTAAAGCGTTGGACCAACGGCATTGGCTTGAACCAATACGGCATTTTTAACGCCATTTACATTGGCAATCAGTTGGTCTTCAGGGATCAGCGTTGGATGTACACGAAGTTCAATACCCGTTGCAGCACGACGTGCAATACCTAAATGTTTAATACGGAAACCAAGGTCTTCAGCATATTTGACATCTTGCGCAGTAACTTTGCTGATGCCTTCAGTGAAGACTTTGTCAAATTGGAGTGGGATACCAAAAGCAATAGAAGCCAGCAATGTTAACTTGTGCGCCGCATCGATCCCTTCGACGTCGAATGTTGGATCTGCTTCGGCATAACCGAGTTCTTGCGCTTCTTTGAGAACGTCTGCAAAGGCACGACCTTTTTCACGCATTTCAGTCAGGATAAAGTTACCAGTACCGTTAATGATACCTGCAAGCCAGTCAATTTTATTGGCTGCCAAACCCTCACGGAGGACTTTAATAATTGGGATACCACCTGCGACAGCTGCTTCATAAGCAATCTGAACGTGATGATCATCGGCCAATTTAAATAATTCATTACCGTGTTCAGCTAATAACGCTTTGTTGGCTGTGACCACTTGTTTGCCATGAACGATTGCTTCACGAATCACTTCATACGCAGGGTGAATGCCGCCCATAACTTCAACTACAACGTCTACATCGGGTTGACGGACGATATCTAATAAATCAGCACTTTGCTTCACTGAAGCAGGCAGTTCTAAATCAGGACGAGGGCGACGCGTACCCACATGGGTAATTTCAATTTCACGACCGGTGCGACGTTTAATCTCAGCAGCATTTTCTTTTAGTAGTTTAAGGGCACCACCACCCACAGTACCAAGACCGAGGATTGCCAGACGAACTGGTTTCACGTCACACTCCATTTATTTCATCATTGCTTTAAGTGAGTTTAGATCATAGCTAAAAAAACGTTCGGACTCTAGGGTAGAAATCACTTTATTCCCACCCATAAAAAACATTCATTTAGCCTATAAAAATTAGTTATTTAAGCGCACTTTCAAGTTCGGAAGCCGACATGTAAGCACCGATGTGTTTGCCTTCTGCGTTATAGATCGCTGGCGTACCATTCACACCAATATTTAGACCCATTTCATACATGCTGCGCACTGGGTTTTTACATGATGCTGGCTCGATTTGCTCACCGGCAATGGCTTTATCAAATGCGGCACGACGGTCTTTGCTACACCAGATAGTTTCCATCATTGGCATGTGTTGTTCACCACGTGGCCAAGCGATATAACGGACTTCAATGCCACGGGCATTAATATCATCCATTTGTTCATGTAATTTGTGGCAATAAGGACAGCTGACATCGGTAAACACATAAACCACGTGTTTGGTTTTACCTTTGGCTTTATAAATCAGTAGGTCTTCAGTTTTTAATTGATCAAATAATTTTTTGTTAGCCTCTGCTTGTAGGGTATCGCCTACATTAAAGAGTTGCTTTTCACCTAAACGAACCACGTCGCCTTGGAAAATGTATTTACCATCAGCTGTAGCATAGACCGCAGGCATGCCTTCAAAGCTTACCCAAAACAAATTAGGAACTTCAGTCGCTTTCACCCCAGTGACTTTGGCATTGATATTGGCTTTTTGCAGATTGGATTGCAAAGTATCAATTAAACGCTGCTGAGCATTACGTTCAGATAAATTCGAAGCTTCACCAGTTGCAGGCGTACTTGCCGTTAATGTCGCATCTTTCTTTTCGTCATTATTTGAATTAGAACAAGCCACTAACGCCATACTGGCAACAAGTGTCGATGCGAGAAAAATTTTTGAACGGGTAAATAACATAAACAACCCTTTTCTTTTAGCTTTATCAAACAGGTGAGTAAGCATAGCAAAAAATATCGGGCACAATAGAACTTCTTGGTCTGATATTTCCTGCCGTTAAGCTCTCGGATGATAGTCTGCATGTAATTTTTGCATACGAACCTGCGCGACATGGGTATAAATTTGCGTGGTAGACAAGTCACTGTGGCCGAGCAGCATCTGCACGACACGTAAGTCGGCACCGTGGTTGAGCAAATGCGTGGCAAAGGCGTGGCGTAAGGTATGTGGTGATAATTCGGCTTGAATGCCTGCAATGAGCGCATAGCGTTTAATCGCGTACCAAAAGTTTTGGCGACTCATCATTCCACCGAGTTGAGTGAGAAATAAAGCATCGGTTGCGCTTTTGTATAAGACGGGGCGTGATTCGGCTAAATATTTCTCGATCCATTCCACCGCCACTTGTCCTAAAGGGACTAAGCGTTCTTTATTGCCTTTACCAGTAATCCGTAAATAGCCTTGTTTCAGATTGATCAGTTCTAATCTTAAATTTAATAACTCAGAGACACGTAAACCACAGGCATACAGCACTTCGAGCATGGCACGATCACGTAGACCCAAAGCGGTGCTGAGGTCTGGGGCATTGATCAGGGCTTCGACATCTGTTTCGGATAAGTCCTTTGGTAGGGCACGACCCAATTTGGGTGTTTTGTGGATTGCAACAGGATTGTCGTTGCGTATTTTTTGTTCGCGTAAGAACTTGAAAAATGAACGCAGTGCAGAAAGTGAGCGGGCGATCGAGCGAGGGCTTTTTCCTTGTTTCGTCAGGCTAAGCAAGACATCTGAAATGTCGTCACTGCTCCAATCAGTCATGACATGCGTATGACACTCACTGCATTGAATTAAATCAGATAAATATGCATTTCGTGTATGTGGACTGACGGTTTGAGCTATTAAATGATCACGATATCCGTGTAAAAAACTGAGTGATTCTGGAATTTGGACTGGGGTTGGAATACGTGGTTTTTTATTTAACATGTGCCGCTCATTTTCGAAATTAAACCAAGAAATCACAATGGTTTAATGCAATGTAATTTAAAAAAATAGTCGTGTCGATGCTAGATTGTTAAATGAGAATTGAAATCGAATCCGATTTGTTAATTATTCTCATTTGTTTGTATAATGTTCAAAATTTTTTAGGGTTAGTTGCGTGCGATTATCTGATTTGAAAGTGAAACAAAGCGCAGTCATTCATAAGCTGCATCGTAACCAGAATGGCAACAATGCTCCGGCTGATTTAGTCGCTAGCCGTTTAGAGACTTTGGGTTTTGTTCCCGGAACAAAAGTACAGGTGATTACCAAAGGTATTTTTGGTGGTGACCCGATTTTAATTCAAGTTGGGTTTACTCGTTTCGCACTGCGAAAAATAGAAGCTGAAAAAGTGGAAATAGCAATGGAAGGGGCATCAGCATGAGTGATGCGTTACGTATTGCCCTCGTTGGTAATCCAAACTGTGGTAAAACTTCATTATTCAATCATTTAACGGGTACACGTCAGAAAGTTGCGAACTATGCTGGGGTAACGGTTGAGCGCAAGGTTGGTCAATTTACTTTGCCATCGGGTAAATCTGTTCGAGTTTTGGATTTGCCGGGGACGTATAGCTTAGAAGCGACGAGTCCTGATGAAGCCATTACGCGTGATGTCGTGCAAGGTAAAATTGCAGAAGAAGGGCATCAAGATGTCTTTTTATGTGTAGTTGATGCGACAAACTTAAAATTGCACCTCGGTTTGGTCATGGAAATGATCGATTTGGGTCGACCAATTTTACTTGTCCTCAATATGATGGATGAAGCACGCCGTCGTGGCATGCAAATCAATACCCAAAAGCTGTCTCAGCGTTTGGGCGTTCCTGTTGTAGAAACCGTTGCTGTACGTAATGCAGGTATTGAAAACTTAATGGGTGCTTTGGATGCTGAAGGTTTCAGAAAACCAGATGCGTCATTAAGTGATACCAATCTTTCTGGGACTAACCACGAAAAAATTGAACAAATTTTAAAAGACGTGGTGATGTTTGTTGATCATGAAGATAAACGCTCAGACTTCCTTGATAAAATTTTTCTACATCCAGTCTTTGGTTTAATTACCTTAGCGGTGATGATGTTTATTATCTTCCAAGCGGTGTTTGCGTGGGCTGCGCCGTTTATGGATGGTATTGAAACCTTCTTCGGTTGGTTCGGTGAATTGGTCGGTGAACATATTTCACATCCACTCCTGAACAGCTTGGTGGTTGATGGGATCATTGCGGGTGCAGGCGGCGTGGTGGTGTTTTTACCGCAGATTTTAATTTTATTCTTCTTTATTTTGGTTTTAGAAGAATCAGGTTATTTACCACGTGCAGCATTCTTGCTAGATAAGCTGATGTTTAAAGCCGGACTGAGTGGACGTGCTTTTATTCCTCTGCTATCGAGCTTTGCTTGTGCTGTACCGGGCATCATGGCAACTCGGAGTATTCAAGACCCCCGAGATCGTCTGGTAACGATTTTAGTTGCGCCATTGATGACCTGTTCGGCACGTTTACCGGTTTATGCTTTGCTGATCTCAGCATTTATTCCACAGCAAATGGTCTGGGGCGTCTTTAACTTACAAGGCTTGGTGTTATTTGCATTATATGCAGCCGGGATTGTGAGTGCCTTAATTGTGGCAACAGTGCTGAAATTCTTCCAAAAAGATAAATCACAGCATGCCTTATTGATGGAACTTCCAAGCTACCGTTTCCCAGATATTAAGAGTGTTTGGATTGGTTTACTGGACCGTGCCAAGATTTTCTTGAAACGTGTCGGTGGCATCATTTTCGCTTTATCGATTTTGTTATGGTTCTTGTGTACTTTCCCGCAACCGCCAGAAGGCGCAACCTTGCCGGATATTGATTATTCATTGGCAGGTATGCTTGGGCATGTATTACAACCGATTTTTGCACCATTAGGTTTTAACTGGCAGATCTGTATTGCCTTAATTCCAGCGATGGCTGCACGTGAAGTCGTTGTGGCGGCATTGGGTACGGTGTATGCCTTGTCTGCAACAGATGACGATGCTATGTCTCAAGGTCTGGCAAATTTAATTAGTAGCGATGGGTCATTGGGTTGGTCATTGGCAACCGGTCTATCATTATTGGTGTGGTTTATTTATGCGCCACATTGCTTGGCGACACTGGCGACAGTTAAACGTGAAACTGGCTCCTTGAAGACGGTGAGTTTCATGACCATCTATTTATTTGGTTTGGCTTATTTAATGGCATTCATCACGTATCAAATTGCAACACGCTATTTTGGATAGTGAATCTTGAATGGCAAAAGCTGAACAAAGGAGAGAGACATGCTTGAATCAATAATTATTGCGGTATTGGTGATTTGGAGTGCTGTCGTGGTGTTTAAGAAGGTATTTCCAAAAACATCAAACTCAGTCTTCACAACTTTATCTGAGCACTGTGCAAACCGTGGTTGGAACAGTTTAGCCAAATGGTTAAAGCCCAAAATGGTCGCAGGCTGTGCAGGCGGTTGTGGATGTTCAGCTTCGGATAATCCATCTGCAAAAAAAGCTGAAGTACAAGCGGTGAAATGGAAATAAGCTCACCGTCAATTGCTTGAAGAAACCGCCCAAGATGGGCGGTTTTTTTACGAGCGGACACAAAAAAACTGCGAGAAAGTGAAAACATAAAAAGCATTCAAAACAGCAAAGTGCTAACATTTTGTCAGATTTAAAAACCGACCAAAAAATGGGGCGAAAATGTTAATACAGCGTGGTGGATTGAAGGTTGTTGCCGGATTAGGGATTTCTGGTGTTTCCGCAGTGAATTTCTTACATAGCCATGGCTACCGCGTTGCAGTCACCGATTCACGAGCAGTTCCACCGGGTCATGATCAAATTCCAAGTGATGTACAAACTAGTTTCGGTCAGTTGGATCAAGATTTATTACTTCAAGCAGAAGAAATTATAATCAGTCCAGGGCTAGATCCAAAATTACCACAAATTCAGGCGGCCATTGCAGCCAACATTCCTGTGGTTTCAGAAATTCAAATTTTACGTCGTGCGACAGATAAGCCAATTGTCGCGATTACAGGTTCGAATGCGAAAAGTACCGTAACGACTTTATTTGGTCTCATGGCAGCAGATGCAGGCAAAAAAGTGGCAGTGGGTGGAAACTTGGGTCGTCCGGCTTTGGATCTCACCAAAGATGATCCTGAACTTTATGTTTTAGAGCTTTCAAGTTTTCAATTAGAAACCACGTCGAACTTGGCAGCAGAAGTGGCTGTGGTGTTGAACATGAGTGAAGACCATTTGGACCGTCATGGCGATATGATGGGCTATCACACTGCGAAGCATCGTATTTTCCAAGCGGTGAAAAAAGTGGTGTATAACCGTGATGACTCATTAACACGTCCATTGGTTCCAGATGCTACTCCAATGCAAAGCTTTGGCTTAAATGCACCGGATATGAATCAGTTTGGTATTTTACGCGATACTGATGGCACAATTTGGTTGGCACGTGGTCGTGAGCGTTTACTGAAAAGTGCAGATATGTATATTCAAGGGACTCATAATGTGGCAAACGCCTTGGCATGTTTGGCTTTGGGTGAAGCGATTGGTTTGCCACTAGCAGGCATGTTGGAAACTTTGAAAACCTTTAAAGGTTTAGAGCACCGCTGTGAATTTGTCAAAGAAGTGAAAGGTGTTCGTTATTATAACGACTCTAAAGGTACCAATATTGGTGCGACTTTAGCTGCGATTGATGGTCTAGGTGCTGCGATTGAAGCTAAAGGCGGTAAAGTGGCGATTATTTTAGGTGGTCAAGGCAAAGGGCAGGACTTTACTGCGCTGCGTGATTCACTTTCAAAATATGCCAAAGTTGCGGTATTGATTGGTGAAGATCGTCCAATTATTGAAAAAGCGATTGAAGGGACAACCACGCTGATTCATGCTGAAAGTTTGAAACAAGCGGTTGAGCTGTGCCAACAAAATGCGGTAGCCAATGATGTGGTGTTATTGTCTCCAGCGTGCGCAAGTTTTGATATGTTTAAAGGCTACAGTGAGCGTGGACACCAATTTGTTGATTGTGTGAATGCACTCGTTTAAAAGAACGATAAGGAAAGTTGTATGGCTGGGTTGGCTCAGACGACCATAAATAGAATAAATGAAGTTGTAGAGCGTTGGCTTCCTCGGTTACCTGCCGAGGTCAACGTGCGCAATGTTCTGGTGTTCTGTGTTTTGGCATTGTTGTGTATTGGTTCGATCATGGTGGCATCTGCATCGATGCCTTATGCAGAACGCATGCATGAAAATGCCTTTCATTACATTTCACGACACGGTATTTCGATTGCCGCTGCCGCCGCCGCCGCCTATATCGCCTATAAAGTGCCGTTAAATGTCTGGTTTAACAACACCTTCTTTTTATGGATTATCACGATTATCTTACTGGCTGCTGTATTGGCTGTCGGGACAGAGGTCAATGGTTCTAAACGTTGGATTCGTATTGCTGGTTTCACCTTACAGGCTTCGGAAGTCGCCAAAGTCATGATGGCGATATTTACCGCGGACTATGTGGTACGACGTGCTGAAGAAGTCCGCAATAACATCAAGGGCTTGGTACGATTGGCAGTGATTATGGCTGCAACCGTCGGTTTAGTCATGGCAGAGCCCGATTTAGGGGCGACGGTGGTGATTGCCTTAACCATGCTAGGGGTATTCTTCCTCGCAGGTGCACCGTTGATTCAGTTCGCAATTGCCTTTGGTGCGATCATCATGGCCTTTGTGTTCTTGATTTTATTTGAACCTTATCGTTTAGAACGTTTGATGTCCTTCTCAAATCCATGGAATGATCCATTAGGCGCAGGCTATCAGTTGTCCAATGCATTAATGGCTTTTGGTCGCGGTGAATGGTTTGGTGTCGGCTTGGGTCATAGTATTCAAAAAATGTCGTATTTACCTGAGGCACATACCGACTTCATGTTGGCGGTTTTGGGCGAAGAATTTGGCTTCTTTGGGATTTTGACCGTATTGACGCTGTCATTTGTGATGTTGATCTGCTGTATTCGCATTGGTCATCGTGCTTTACGTCATCAATACTTACGTGCAGGCTACTTGGCTTATGGCATTAGTATTATCTTCTTGCTGCAAATTTTGGTGAATGCCGGCATGAACATGGGCATGCTTCCTACCAAGGGTTTGACCTTACCGTTTATTAGTTATGGGGGGTCTTCTCTGATTATCTGTGCGGTTATGGTGAGTCTGATCTTAAAGATCGATGCGACGACCAAAGAAGTAAACCCAAGTAAAGAAGAATCAAGCTTCTAAATTGGTATCTCGTTGCGGATCGGGAGATGCATGGTGGAGGACACTGGCTGGCATCTCCGTTCCACAATGGAGACATTTGACCAAGCTCGCCTTGGCTTTAGATAGTGGAATCAATGGGATAAAAAATAAAGAAAAATAATTACGTTGCTGTTTTAACTCATACTGAGTTCTGCTTCGGCAGACAGGGCAAGTAAATTGGCTCTTTTCAATGACTTTGGTTTTCGGACCAACTCCAAAAATAAAAAACATTAGGCTCTCCAATGGTCGATTGATCACTTTATTAAAGCATAATTCAATTGAAAATCGAGTGATTGGCTTAGATCAATATTTGGGTTTATTGATAGATTTGAGGCAATGCTGTGCCATGGGGAATATGTTGAATATCCCACTGCGCAATCGCCTGTTGCAGCATAATACGCGGCGTGTCTAAGTCGACTGGCGGTTGGTGTAGGGCCTGCAATGCTTGTTGCAATAAAGGTGCTGCTTGGTTTAAATCAAGAGCTTGAGCCATATTCTGTTTTGACAGTTTTTGTCCCTGATTATTCATTGCCAATGGCAAGTGCATGTATTCAAGGCGTGGATAACCCAAAACCTGTCCGAGCCAAATTTGACGTTCGGTATTGTCCAAAAGATCAGCTCCACGTACGACATGGGTCATCCCTTGTAGGTAGTCATCCACCACGACAGCAAGTTGATAATTGATAATGCCATCACGGCGTTTTAAGACGAAGTCGCCCAAATCTTGTTGCAGATTGGAGCAATGCGTCCCTTGTAAGCGGTCGGTAAAACAAATGTTCTGTGCATCGACTTTGATTCGAATGGCCTGATCCTGAAGGGGAAGGCCCAGATTGCGACATGTACCTTGATAGATATGATTCGAACCGAGCATTTTTCGGGTGCATTGACAAGCATAGACCAAGTCTTGGGCATGCAAATGCGCAATGACTTGCTCATAGATTTCGAGGCGGTCTTTTTGGAAAATGATCTCGGTATCTGGTTCGAATTGAAATGCATCAATACAACGTAAGATGTGTTCTTCGCTGCCGGGGAATATACGTGGAATGTCGGTATCTTCGATACGAACGACCCATTGCCCCTGATGGGCACGGGCATCGCAGTAGCTTGCGACTGCTGTAATTAAAGAGCCAAAATGCAAAGGGCCGGTTGGCGATGGCGCAAACCGACCCACGTAATGCTCTGCAACTTTCCCTCCCTTTTTTAAAGGGAGGGCTAGAGAGGAATTACTCAACACAGAATTAACCGTTATTTTGCTTCTCTTTGATCTCTGCAAGTGTTTTGCAGTCGATACATAAAGTTGCTGTTGGACGTGCTTCTAGGCGACGTAAGCCAATTTCGATACCACACGTTTCACAGAAGCCGTAGTCATCATTTTTGATCGCTTCAATTGATTGTTCAATTTTACGGATCAGTTTACGTTCACGGTCACGTGTACGAAGTTCAATCGCAAATTCTTCTTCTTGCGTTGCACGGTCGTTCACATCTGGAAGCGCAGTATTTTCGTCTTGCATGGTATTCAAAGTACGGTCTACTTCAGACATTAACTCAGCTTTCCACGCCAATAAGATGTGACGGAAATGCTCAAGTTGCCCTTCAGACATGTATTCTTCATTCTTTTTAGGCTGATAAGGTTCAATACCAAATAAGCTTGCAGTAGAACCACCTTCAGTCGCCTTTGGCTTTGATTTGCGCACGCGTTTGGTAGACTTTTCGTCTACTACATCAGTTTGTTCGTCTAAGACTTGATTTTGGTTGTCATTCGCCATGTAGGGCATTCCTCATCATATGCATATATCTATACGCAAAAAATATGGTGATATGCAAGTTTTTTATCCACCCAACACAGAGTTTCCTTCTGTGGGGGTCGTCATCATATAGACTTTTTCTGCTTATTGATAGTCTTTGATGTTTGGATTCTAACTATCACTTTTCCTTTAGAAGCCATAAAGTAAAGCAAAAAAATCAAATTGAAAAGTTAATAACCTGAAATTTCAACATTAATTTGAGGTTGTTTCAATTTGACCCGAACAACTTCAGTTTTAAATTCACCATTATCATTCAGATAG
This sequence comes from Acinetobacter sp. YH12045, assembly GCF_013419925.1. Classification (NCBI taxonomy): domain Bacteria; kingdom Pseudomonadati; phylum Pseudomonadota; class Gammaproteobacteria; order Moraxellales; family Moraxellaceae; genus Acinetobacter; species Acinetobacter sp. YH12045. The sequence continues at coordinate 62,712 of NZ_VOZE01000005.1, forward strand.
AGTGCACGATACCCTGGTAAAGCCTCATCTAAGGCAAAATTTTCACTATGCGGTTTGAACTGAACACTGGTCGAAGGCGTCGATAAAAACTGAATATTGCGCCATTGATTAGACGAGTCTTGATGTACGTGTCCGCATAGTACAATTTTGACATTGTCATGGCGTGAAAGCACATCTATGAGATGTTCAGCGTTCTTTAGTTTATGCTGATCTATCCAATGCGATTGCATGGCAAAAGGGTGGTGGTGGCATGCCACAATGATGTGTTGCTTTGGGTGTGCTGTGAGTAACTGATCTAATTGTTCCAACTGCTGTTGTGATACCCAACCATCCACTTTTCCTTTAACCGCACTGTTCAGTAAAATCAGACACCAATTGCCTAATGCGATGCAGTGAGCACGATCTTCCTGTTGATGAAATGGGAAGCAAGACGCTTCGTCATGGTTCCCCGGAATCTGATAAAACGGAAACGGCTGCTGTTGCATATATTCGAGATAACGCGCATAGGTACGCTCTACCGGCACTTGTGCAAGATCGCCAGTATGGACAAGCGTATCGATGTGATGATGGTTCAACTGAATTTGTTGAATCACATCGTGAAAACTCTGCTCTGGATTCATGCGGACAAATTCAAGATCTTCCTGATCCATTAAATGTGTGTCCGAGATCTGGATCAGTGTCCAGTCGTATTGTGGTGTATCCCTTAAAGTCATGTCCTTCCCCTTAGACATTCCTTGTAGTATGTATTTGTTGTTGTAACCATTGCAAGGCCATAATGACAGGTGCGTTTTTTAGCCGACCATTGGTTAATAATTCAGGAATATCAGTATAGTTTAAGATATGCAATTGAATATTTTCTCCTTCATCAGGCATGCCAAAGACTCCGCCATGTTCAGGAAGTTCAGCTTCAGCACTATAAAGGTGGAATAATTCCGCGCAGGCACCCGCAGAGGGATAAAAACTAAATAAATGCTGTAGTGCATCTAATTCACAGCCTGATTCTTCCAAACTTTCACGGCGGATGCAGCTTTCAGCAGATTCATCACCATCGAGCACGCCGGCAATAATCTCTAGTTGCCATGGCGAAGTTTCATCATCAATCGCCCCAATGCGGAATTGTTCAATTAAGGCAAATTTTTGTTGTTGATGACTATAGATCAGCACACCTGCTGCTTCAGGACGATGAATCAATTCACGCTGAATGGTTGGAATCATGCTGTCTTGATGGAATAAGCGGTGTCGAAGCTGAACTTTTTCAACTTGAATAAAGCCTTTATAAAGATGTTCACGCCCTTCAATGCTGTAATCTTTTTTGTTATATGTGGCCTGTTTAATAATATTCATAAGCGCTAATTAGGATGAAATCTTCCATTTCATCCTAACCGAGATTTTGTTGAATACAAAAGATTTTTTTTAAGCTTTACACTTTGTGGTACAACTTTTGACCATGTTCATGATAGGCCGCTTTCATGCTCTGTAAACCTGTTTCAATTTCAGGATTAGATTCTGAAGAAAGCTGCATATCTTGCTGATTTTTTGCATAATCTCTCACATTTTGTGTGATTTTCATCGAGCAAAATTTAGGTCCACACATCGAACAAAAATGGGCTGATTTATGTGCTTCTTTCGGCATAGTTTCATCATGCATGCTACGCGCTGTATCAGGGTCTAAGCTCAGATTAAATTGGTCTTCCCAGCGGAATTCAAAGCGTGCTTTGGATAATGCATTATCACGAGCCTGCGCACCAGGATGACCTTTGGCAAGGTCTGCGGCATGGGCTGCAATTTTGTAGGTGATAATGCCGTCTTTGACGTCTTTTTTATCTGGTAGACCAAGGTGCTCTTTCGGGGTCACATAACACAGCATGGCGGTGCCATACCAACCAATCATTGCCGCACCAATGGCAGAGGTAATGTGGTCATAGCCCGGGGCAATATCGGTGGTGAGTGGTCCAAGGGTATAGAAAGGCGCTTCTTTGCAAACTTCTAGTTGTAGATCCATATTTTCTTTGATCATATGCATTGGGACATGGCCAGGGCCTTCAATCATGACTTGTACATCATGTTCCCATGCACGGTGAGTCAATTCACCTAAGGTGCGTAATTCACTAAATTGAGCTTCATCGTTAGCATCTTGAATACACCCTGGACGTAAACCATCACCTAAACTGAATGACACATCATAGGCTTTCATGATTTCGCAGATTTCATCAAAATGCGTATACAGGAAGTTTTCTTCATGATGCGCTAAGCACCACTGCGCCATGATGGATCCGCCACGTGACACAATACCAGTTAAACGGTTGGCGGTGAGTGGAACATAACGAAGCAGCACGCCTGCGTGAATCGTAAAATAATCGACACCTTGCTCGGCTTGTTCAATCAGTGTGTCTTTGAAAATTTCCCAGGTTAAGTCCTCTGCGACACCATCAACTTTTTCTAAAGCTTGGTAAATCGGCACGGTGCCAATCGGTACAGGGGAGTTGCGAATAATCCATTCGCGGGTTTCATGGATATTTTTACCTGTCGATAAATCCATGATGGTGTCAGCGCCCCAACGAGTTGCCCAAGTCATTTTTGCCACTTCTTCATCGATGCTTGAACCAAGTGCTGAGTTACCAATGTTGGCATTGATTTTCACCAAGAAGTTACGACCAATAATCATCGGTTCACATTCAGGGTGGTTAATGTTGGCAGGGATAATGGCACGACCTTCAGCCACTTCTTGACGTACAAATTCTGGGGTGATTTCAGTTAAATTGCGTGCGCCAAAATTTTGACCGGCATGTTGGCGCATATCAACACCTTCACGCTGGCGCTGATTTTCACGAATCGCAATGTATTCCATTTCAGGGGTGATGATGCCTTGTTTGGCATAGTGCATTTGAGAGACATTGTGTCCACGACGAGCGCGACGCGGTTTTGAAATATGCGCAAAACGAATCTCTGCAGTGCGGATGTCTCGAAGACGCTCTTGTCCAAATTTTGAAGTTAAGGTATCGAGTATTTCCGTATCATTTCGAGACTCAATCCAAGATTCACGGACATTAGGTAGACCTTGATTCAGGTCAATTTGAATATTGGGGTCGGTATAAGCACCAGAGGTGTCATAGACCATAATCGGTAGATTTTTTTCTCCACCCAGACCTGTAGGCGTATCTGTAAGACTGATTTCACGCATTGGTACGCGAATATCTGGACGTGAGCCTTGGATATAGACTTTTTTTGACGCGGGGAGAATACGAGTGAGATCTTTAGCATCTTGTTCATGCTGAGCAGCGCGATCTGAAGCGGTGAGATTCGTTAATTGGTTCATTGCAATGATCCTTATGAATGACATCAACGAATCAAGCACGACCAAAAACGTGGCAGTTTATCTGATGGATTCACCTGAAAATAAAGGCGTAAAACCAAGAGATAAGAAGGGCTTAAGTTTTTAGATGGCTTGATTCCTACGCAGGTATTAACCTGATCAGGTTCAACGGTACTCATCCTTAAATTTAGCGAACTAAATTTAGATGATCTCAGCAGGAAATTACCTGCGCTCCGTCAAGCTTTGTGCGGATATTAGCATGAAGGCTGTTTTAAAACAGTGTTATTTTTCATCGATTTTCAAGTGCAGAATTTTGGCTAGGCCCGTGTGCAATTGAACTTGCATTGGCTAAGTAGAGGACTGATTTACACAGATGGCGTCACTAAAACAGTCTTTCTTATAATGCGGATCAGGATTGCGGACACCAATTAAATTCAACAGCTGTGCTTCTGATCGCTGATTAGATGCAGCAGTATTTTGATCTAATAATTTTAAAAATAAACGCGCCTGATCTGCCAATTTGGAGTTTTTTAGTTGAGCCAAGCGTTCAATTTCTTCTAAAGAACTGGCTTGAATACTGAGGCGGTCTGAAAAATCATTAGAAACGGGACTATGTGTCGAACCAATAAATAACAATTTGCTATATTGATATAGCAATTGTTGTGCATCTTTTTTGTAGGGGCTATCTGGATATTGTTTGAGATAGTCTTCCCAAAAAATTGCACGTGTCGCAATCTCTTGTGGCTCAATGGCTAAACTTTGTTGCAGCAAGGCAGGTTGTGCATTTTGTTCAGCCAGTTTTTCAATAAAGACTTGCTCAGATTCTTCCATATAAGGCGCAAAAATTTTGGCTAAATATTCAGGACTGCGGCGATAGCGTAACTGTCCTTCACCTGCATCGAACAACTCCACATAAGCTTGGCCTTTATGTTTCAGTAAATACTGATCTCGGGCAGTGAGCTGCTCATAATGATTTTGTTGAATGGTGGGATGCTGAGCCATATCAAAGGCAAATTGTTCGAACGCCATTTGCTGTTGAGCTGTACGTTCAACATGTAAAAAGTTGCGATACATTTGATTGGACAAACGCAGTAATTTTTTTTGTTCGTCCGCTTTTAATAGCGGTAAGCAGACTTTGAGATCTTGGTTGATTTGTTCTAAAGCGAAAGTTGTTCGTTGATCGTCTATTTCCAGCATGTTTTTTTCAAGTTTTCTGCACAGCAAAGACAAATCGACTGCTTCTTTTTGAACAGTCTTATTGTTGGGAAACTCTGGTGCAGGTTGAGGTTCAGGCTGTTGTTGGCATCCATTCAACATACTGAAACATAAAAACATTGCACTAAACTTTGCAGGCAGCTGAAAAAATTTTGACACAGGAACTCGATGCGCTATAGAAGTGGTATTGTCCGATGGAATGTCGACTATTTTATAGATGAAACACGTGCAATATGTGTACTATTGTACAGTTCTTTGTTATAGCGTTGTGAGTAGTGTCTGAAAACGACTGAAATTATCTGGTTTTGTCGCATTTGATATAAAAAATTAATAAAAATCATACGGAAATTTGTAAGGATATGATTAGTATCTGCTTAGTTTTAGGCTTGAATATTCAATCTCGGGTATTTGAATATTAGGAATTTACAAAAAAAATGAACAAAAAAGTTGTGGTGGGTCTTTGTTTGCTTTTCACGAGTCAATGGGCGTGTGCGCTAGACCTTGTGCAAGCTTATGAACGTGCAAAACAAGAAGACCCCAATTGGCAAGCCAATAAACTACAATATGAAGCGGATAAATTGAATTTGGGGATTGCCAATGGGAACTTACTCCCGACGGTAACAATCTCTGGGAATGTGACTCGAAAAAATCAAAATTCCAACCAAAGCGGCGCTCAAGCCGGGCTGATTATGCCAGACAGCACCACAACAAGACAAATTGCGCTCACTGCCCGTCAGCCCATTTTTCGTTGGGATGCATGGGAAGGGCTGAAGCAAGTCAAGACCTCGATTAATTTAAGTGAAATCAATCTGCGGATTCAAAAACAAGATCATATTTTAAATGTCTCTGAAGCTTATTTTAATGTCCTACGTCAGCAAGCATTGACGGTTGCCAACTTACAAGAAGAACAGGCGCTATCGGAACAGCTGCGCATGATGAATGCTAAATTAAAAGAAGGTTTGGTGGCAAAAAGTGATGTCAGCGAAGCCAATGCTCAATATCAAAATGCTCGGGCCAACCGCATGGCGACTAATGTTCAATTGGTTTTGGCGCAGGAACAATTACAACAGTTGATTGGGCCATATCGAGAAAATTTGGCGGTGTTACGTGAAGATTTTCAGTTTGAAAAACCGATTCCAAACAATGTACAAGCGTGGGAAGAACTGGCTCAGGAGCAGAACCTAGGCATTTTACAAGCGCGTATGCAACAACGTTATGCGGAAGATGGCAAACGCGTCGAAAAAGCTGCCTTATATCCTCAGATTGAAGCGGTAGGGACCTATGGTTATAACAAGCAAAGTCCACAATCCATCATGTCGCAAGATGGTCAATTTGATCAGGTGGGGATTGAAATGAACTGGAATGTGTTTAATGGTGGACGGACACAGAAATCCATTAAGCAAGCGGCGATCAATGTTGAAAAAAGCCAAGCACAGGTGGATGCAGCAATTCGAAAAGCACAAACCGATGTAAAAAAATCTTATATGCAAGTCGAAACGGATCAAAGTAAATTACAGGCACGTAAAGCCGCGATGGATTCTTCCGCGCAAGTGTCTTTGGCCTCACAAGCCCAGTACCAAGAAGGTCTGAAAACTATGGTTGATGTGCTACTGGCACAGCGTAATGCCTTTTCAGCCCGTCAAGATTATCTGAATTCTAAGTACGATTATTTAATACATGTTCTACAACTTAAAGCCTCAGTTGGGAAATTAACGGAAGCTGATTTAGTGGAAATGAATGCATGGTTGGTCGATCAGAAAAATCAGCCATCGATCTTACTAAAGAAATAGGCCATGGTCATAAAAGTTTCACAATCAATATGCTTTAATATGGCACTAAAATCTGCCGATTCACGTTGTAGTGGAGACTCGCTTTGCCTAATAATCCTGTTTTAAACCATCATATTTCTTCGCAATTCAATGAAGAATTGCAGGATGTGCATACCAAATTTATGACCATGGGTGGTTTGGTGGAGCAGCAGGTTGCAAATGCCATTCATGCCTTATTGGATACGGATGCAACGATGGCGATCGATGTTCAATTTCAAGACAATACGGTGAACCGTATGGAAACTGAAATTGATGAAGCGCTTACCCTGATTTTGGCGCGCCGTCATCCTGCTGCGATTGATCTACGCATGGTGATTGCGATGTCGAAAGCCAACACCGATTTAGAACGGATTGGTGATGAAGCGGCAAAAATTGCCCGTATTGCACAAAGCTTGTGTGAAGAGGGTGGTTCACCGCGTGGTTATATGGAAACACGGCATATTGGCAACCAAGTCCGCGTGATGATTCATGATGCGCTCGATGCCTTTGCACGTTTGGATGTAGATCAGGCTTTACGTGTTCTTTTGGCTGATGCTGATATTGACCGCGAGTACCAATCGGCAACCCGTACCCTCATGACGTATATGATAGAAGATCCACGGCACATTACTCGGGTCATGAATGTACTTTGGGTGCTGCGTTCACTTGAACGTATTGGTGACCATGCTCGAAATATCTCTGAACAAGTGATTTATATGGTGAAAGGTCTAGATGTCCGTCACACCAGTGTTGAAGAAATTGAGCAAAAAGTTCAGCGTTAATTGATAAAAACCAATATGAACGAAGCCCATCACACGATGGGCTTTTTTTTTGTCTAAAATTAACTATGTGTTTCTTCGTCTTCTTCAAAAGTACGGGCAATTTTGTCAATATTTAAACTTTTCGCCATCGCATCGAAGATTTGCTTATAAGCACCTTCTTGATGGTACAAATCATGATGCTCCCCGTGTTCTACGATTTGTCCGTCTTTCATCACATAGGTGTAATCAGCATCGATAATTTGCGACAAACTATGCGAAATCATGATGACGGTACGCCCTTGCTTAATTTGATCCAGACTATTTTTAATTTGTTCAGCAGCGATCGCATCTAAACTAGCCGTCGGTTCGTCCAAGAAAATAATCGGCGGATTTTTTAGAAACATGCGTGCCAAGGCAATGCGCTGTTGCTGTCCACCTGAGAGCAGTAAAGCATCGGCTTCATAGGCATGCGGAAGTTTTAAGATCTGATCATGGATCGAGGCTTTCCGTGCTGCATCAAAGACTTCTTGCTCTGTAGCTGTACTTTTGCCATAGCGAATATTTTCAAAAATTGAACCTGGGAAAATATGATTTTTTTGCAATACCAAACCAATATTTTCACGTAAATACTGTGTATCAATCTGTTCTAAATCGATGCCATCGAGTTTGATATTGCCCGCTTGAGGATGATAAAACTTATCCAGTAAGCTAATTAATGTCGATTTTCCAGCCCCAGATAAACCAACCAAGGCGGTGATTTTGTTCGGTTGGATGGTCATGTTGATACGGTGCAGTGCCTGAAAACCATTGGGATAGCTAAAGTCGACATTGCTTAATTCAAACTGACCTTGAATCGGAGGTTGAGCAGTGCCACTGGTTTCAATTTCATGATCCGCTTCTAAGATGTTAAAGAAGCTTTCCGAATAAATCATCGCAGAGTTAATTTCATCATAGATACGATGCAGCGAGCGAATCGGGGCAGAGACATTATTAAATAACAACACGTGATACATAATCATCCCGATACTCATTTGCCCATCCAAAACAAAATAGGCTGTCAGAATGATGATCAGTACCACACCGACCTGTTCAATAAAGGTTTTGAGTCCGTCAAAGATATAACTGGTTTGCCGTGTCTGCATCTGGTTTTCAGTCAGCGACTTTTGCAGATTTAATTGTTTTTTCGATTCGACGGCTTCTTTGTTAAAAGATTTAATGACCGTTATCGAGTTGATAATACTCAGAATACCCTGATTTTTCTTTTCAAAATTATCGCGTAGGGCACGGCGTTTGCCTGCCAGTTTTTGTGATTGTTTGAAAGTTAGCCAAAAATAAATCGGCACAATAATTGTGGCCACCACGCCAACCCAAACATTGGCATAATACATTAAGCCCAGTGCAATAATAGCACTGGTAAATAACGGTAAAATATCGATAAAAAAGATTTGAACCAGTCGTGTGAGCGAGCTAACCCCCCGATCAATTCGAGTTTGGAGTTTGCCTGCTTGGTTGTCTTGTTGATCGAAGAATGCCAATCGATAGGTGATAAATTTTTCAATAATGCCTTGGGACAAATCCTGAGAAATTAAAATACGTAATTTTTCACCAAACGATTTTTGTCCAAATTGCACGATGGCATTGATGACTTCTTTTCCCAATAAGACTACGGTGATGGTGATTAATATATGCCAACCATTGGCTAGACCGAGGCCTTGCTGTAAAAGCTGATTGATGCTGTCTACGGCATATTTGAGTGTCAGGGCATTCACCTGTGCCGTGAGTGAGCCAATTAAGGTCAAGATCAGCGTCACGACCACCAGCCAGCGGTATGGCTGTACGAATGGACGTAATTTTTGGAAAAGCTGCCACAGGTTCATAAGCAATTATTTTTATTGTGAATATGAGCTTTAGTCTAAGACTGAAAATTCTATGCGACAAGTAATGACAATGTTTTGATTTGTGACGAGAGTTTTTCGGCTAAGATATTTTTTAAATGTGCTCACGACATCAGCATCATGGTGCTGCGCCAAACAGTGTTGAGTTGAACCGATGAATTTTGAATTATTTGCGCCTGAACCGCATGCAAACCTGCTGCCCTATGATGGTGAAGTTGAAGATTATGAACTGATCTTCAATGCTGAAGACAGTGAAAAATATTTACGCTATTTCCTCACGCAGTTAGCTTGGCAGCATGATGAAGTCATTTTGCATGGACAGTATTATCAAACGGAACGAAAAGTGGTTTGGTATGGAGATGCTCATTATGAGTATCACTATTCGGGCATGCAAAAGCAGGCATTGATCTGGAATCCAGCTTTACTGCGCTTAAAGAAATATATTGAGCAACGGGTGGGTCAGACGTTTAATTCCTGTTTGGCCAATTTATACGAAAATGGTACGCAAGCGGTGGGGTGGCATAGTGATGATGAGCCATCTTTGCTTTCACCCACACAGCAGGTGGTGATCGCATCTTTGAGTTTTGGTGCAAGCCGAAAGTTTTGCTTTAAACATAAGAGCACTCAAGAGAAAGTACAGCTTTTACTGCAAAGTGGACAGTTGATCGTGATGCGTGGGCAAACCCAACGATATTGGAAGCATGCCCTAATGAAGTCGATGAAAGTGACTGAGCCGAGGGTGAATTTAACCTTTCGTTATTTCTATGATCAACAGCCGTAAAAAAAGCCCATATCTAGATGAGCTTTTTTCTTTCTCTGAGGAAGAGTATAGCGACAATCAACTGAAATCATGGAACACATGGCTGAGATGACTGCTAAAGAACAATAATCATATTATGATAATTTATCCAATATTTATAATTAATAAATTCAATTAATAATATGGGTTTATCAGATTAATTAAATATCATCTTTACAACATCGCATCAGTTTTGCGCAATCTGATCAGATTTAAATGGCGTCCGATTCTTCCATCATACTGCTGTATTTTTTCTCAATACGCGCTGTACAGTCTTGCATCATTTCTACGACTTTTTGAAAATTCATAAATTCAAAACGATTTTTAGACGCCAATAGGGTCAAAGCAAGTGGGGGTTCTTTACTGGAAAACTTAATCGGAATCGATAAGCTCGACATATTCGGGTCAACTTCACCATTGGAAAAATAATAACCCTGCTTTTTAATCTTTTTCATTTGCAGCATAAATTCTTCTTCATTATGCGCAAAACCAACTTGTGATAACTCGTCCGCAAAACGGTGGTAATAATCTAAAATCCGTTGCTTAGGTAACTGCGACAAAATCACTTTAGACGATGAGCCTTTGTACATTGGACGTGGGCTACCTCGACCATATGCCAAGGCTGCATAGTCTTTATAAAGTTCATGATGTACATCAATGCAAGAGTCGATATTCAGATGCGTCAATAAGCAACAAGACTCTGTGCGTTCCACAATTTCTTTCATGAAGGGAATGCTAATTTGCACCAATGGATCGGTGGTGCGAGAAATAAAATCAAGCACAGCAATTTTTGAACCCAGTGTGTAATCGCCAGAAGTCCCACTGAGGCGCTGCAATAATTCAGCAGAAACCAGTTCTTTTAAATAGCGATAGCTCGTTGGTTTAGATAAGCCTAATTCTTCACTAATAATGTCGACATTGATGATGGGACGAGCAACTGAAAATAAGTCGAGTACGGTGAGAATTTTACCAAAACTGGAAAGCGCCATAAGAACCTGCTTGGTCACAATAAAAAATGAATCGTTAAGTTACTTTATAACAAATTGCTCGGCCTGATGTTGCGCTTTTCTACATTGAAAATGAAACAAATCTGAAATATCACAGGGTTTCTTGGGTTATTCTGATAAAAGCATAATAAAAAATTGAAATACGCACTTAAAATATAGGTCAATTATCAAAATAAGATATTAATATTGACTTTAATTTGTTTTTTTAGCAAAATTGTTGTGAAAATATCCTATATTGAATAAATATTGCCCATTCTTTCGATGCGCAGGCAATGTTGCACATTACTTTTTGTATTCAAATGGTTTGAAACACGATTTGAATCGCTTCTTTACTTATTGAAATTTCTAGTCATTTCTGTGCCGTGATACAGGTTGTGCTGTCGAATGTTTAAGCATTCGATACGAGGCCGTTTTCACTAAAAAGAAGCAAACCGACGAGATCAATCATGCTGCTGACGAAACAAATACTCGCTTTTCGGCCCAATAAAATGGACTGGATTTTTGCGACCAAAACGTTCATCGCGGGCATGTTGGCATTGTATGTAGCCTTTGTACTGAATTTGGCTTATCCGATTTGGGCAATTGGCACCGTTTTCGTGATCGCGAATCCATATTCAGGGATGACGTCTTCAAAAAGTTTGTATCGTGTATTAGGAACATTCTTAGGGGCGGCTGTTTCAGTGGTGGCACTGCCACATCTTATTCATATGCCAGTACTGTTTACAGTTTTTTTGGCGGTTTGGGTTGGGTTTTGCCTGTATTTGTCACTGCTAGACCGTACGCCTCGTAGTTATGTTTCCATGTTGGCGGGTTATACCACGGTCATTATCTGTTTTAACGTCGTGTATTTTATTGATACCGCTTCGATCTTCGATATGGCTTTGGGGCGTTTTCTCGAAATTACGGTGGGTGTGGTATGTAGTGCCATCGTGACTACGACATTATTTCCAATGCATATTGGTCCTGCAGTCGAAACACGGGTGAGTAAAACCTTTGCCGATACCAAAGAAATTTTTGATCAAATTTTATTAGAGCCTGCCGAACTAGAAAATTATTCAAAAAACCTCGGCAATATTGCACGAGATATCGCGGATATACATGTCATGGCGGTGCATTTGTCTTATGAAAAATCAACCTTAAAAGGCATGACACGTCCGTTGCAGGAAATCTTGCATCAGTTGAGTTTGTTGGTCAGTAACTTGGTGGCCATGTCTGAGCGGATGAAACAATTAGACGGTTTAGACACACATTATCGGACGGCACTCAAGCAAGCCCATGAACATATTGCCGCGTTTTTATTAGATCAACATCAGATTGAGGAAAGTGAACTTAATCAATTACCTGAACAATTTGAGCAAGATTTTCAACACATTCAGACACAGGCATTGCCATCACAGCAGGTGATTTTGGGTAGTCTAAAAATGGATATTCGCCATTTTATTCAGAATATTCGTGCGATTCGTCTGCTTTGGCAGCGGGTACAGCAAGGCGACTCCACTTTACCAACCACACTGACCGCCTTGAGCAATAGTCATTATCCGACTTTGCACCGAGATGCGGGGGTTGCTATTCGTGGCGGAGTGTCTGCGTGTCTGATTATTTTAATTTCCACGGGTTTTTGGATCGTTAGTGGTTGGAAAGCTGGATTTATGATGGCTGAAATGGCTGCGATCAGTGCCTGTATTTTAACGGCAATGGATAATCCTGTTCCTGCATTGAAAATGTTTATTCGCGCCAATATGTATGCGGCGTTCATGGTGTTCATCTACGCCTATGGCATTTTTCCGCATGTGACCGCCTTTTGGCAGTTGATCGTGGTGCTAGCACCGTTTGTGATGTTCTGTCTGATGCTGTTTTTACATCCGCCTTTGATTGGGATCAGCTTGCCGCTTTTGATGGGGACCATCATGGGGCTGAATTTTCAAAACCGCTTTAGCCTTGATCAGGTGTTTTTCTTTGATGCATCGATTGGGACGGTTTTGGGACCCATTATTTCGGTGTTTATTATTCATTTAGTGCGTGCGATGTCACCAGATATGACGGCCCAACGCATACTTTCACAGCATTACAAGGCACTGCGTCAGGCTTTATATCTGCCGTACGGCTTACCGTTTCGGGTGCATTTACGCAGTATGTTGGACCGAATCGGCATCCTAAATAGCAAAATGGTGCAATCAGGGAACTTGAAACAACAGATCGAGTGGGCTTTGGTGGAAGCCAGTGCGGTGATTGATTTGACCCGCTTGCAAGAACTCATGAATAAACTCGATCCGAATGATGCACTAGTCAGCGAACTCGAAGAGTTACAACAAGATTTAGATGACTATTTTCGTGCCATGGAACAAGGGCAAAATAATGTGTATATGAGCTTGAAACAGCAAATTGTAGAGCGAATTCAACGATTGAATCAGGCCGTTCAGGGTATTGAAAACGACGATGTTATGCATCGAATTCAGTATTCACTGAACAATATTCAAAGCAGTTTGTGTCATGTTCTAACACAGCAGACTCCAAATCATTTACAGGTCGAGGCACAACATGGGTGAGCTAAATGTATATGGCGTCTATGTGCCCATTCTATTGATTCAAGCGGTATTGGCCTATCTGTTATTGCGGATCATCATGCGTTTGCTTGACCGATGGATGGCGCAAGATTGGGTGCCGATGCCCAATATTTTTTATTTGGGTGTATTTGTGATGTTGCTTTGGCTGGTGCATGAAATCTTTATTTTCTGCCAGTTCTAAGCCCCTAAAAAAATGAAATGATTGAGGTAATCGTATGACCAATTTGAATGTCCGAAAATATGTTCGGCCTGTATTGTTGATAATCGTGCTATGCGGCGCATTACTTGCGCTGAAACATATTTGGGACTATTACAATTCGGAACCATGGACGCGTGATGGACGGGTACGTGGTGACGTGATTCAAGTGTCATCGGATGTTTCAGGTTTGGTCACAGACGTTTTAGTTCAAGACAACCAACAAGTGAAAAAAGGCCAAGTGCTGTTTCGTATAGATGTGGCACGTCAAGCCTTGGATTTTGAGCAAGCCAAATCTGACTTGGCGAAAGCCAAAGCAGGACTCGCAGGGGCTGAAGCGCAGCTTGCTGAAGCCAAAGCGAATTTAGTGAAGTCGCAAGCCAATATTAATCTTGCAGATAAAAATGCAAATCGTTATGCAAGTTTGATGGACGGTGCGATTTCAAAACAAGAACAAGATCAAATGTTTGCAGTACGTGATCAATCACATGCAGAGTATGAGCAAACTCAGGCAGCGATTGAACAAGCCAAAGCCAGTGTGGTGCAGCAAAAAGCCCTAATTGAAGCGGCCAATAGCAGTTTACATTTGGCAGAATTGAATTTAAAACGTTCGGAAGTGGTTGCACCAACAGATGGAACTTTGTCTAACTTTGAACTCAAAGCAGGGAATTACGTCAAAGTAGGACAAGCCGTGGCGGCCTTAATTGACCGTCAACAATTGTATGTTGTGGGATATTTTGAAGAAACCAAACTGGATAAAATCTATGTTGGCGCACCTGCAACAATCCAACTGATGGGAAGTTCTGAAGTTTATAAAGGCCATGTACAAGGCGTTGCAACAGGGATTGAAGACCGTGAACGTACCTCGACTGATGGCTTACTGGCCAATGTCAATCCAACCTTTAGTTGGGTCCGTTTGGCACAGCGTGTACCAGTGAAAATTGTACTGGATGAAGTACCGCATGATCAGTTGGCTTTTGTCGCGGGTCGAACCACCACGATTCATATTGTGGATAAAAACTAAGTTATCCCCAATCATTTCATTTGCGCAGCATTGAGTGATCAATCTTGCGCATAAAAAAGCATCCTCTTTTGGATGCTTTTTTATTTGCCTGTTTGTTGAAAGCGCTTAAGGTTTTAGCCCGACTGGATTTCGATACCAACTTTCAATAAACAATGCTGCAGCAAGGCTGTCGGCAGAAAGATTCTTCGCACGGCCTTGGGCTTGATAATGATCTAATTCATCACGCGCTTCACGTGTCGTTAAGCGTTCATCGACCATCAAGGTTTCAATATTGGTTTGGTGGCGAAGGCGTCGTGCAAATTTACGCGCACGTGTGGAGAGTTCAGATTCGCTATCATCCATATTGAGCGGTAGACCCACGATGAACAAATCCGGCTGATACTGTTTCACAATCTTGAGTAGATTATCCCAATTGGGAATGCCATCTTTCATGGGAAAGAGTGGCAGGGGATTTGCACTTTCAATCAGGGCTTGTCCCACAGCTATTCCTGTTTTTTGTGTGCCAAAGTCAAAGGCCATAATCATTTGATATTGTGGTAAATCAGGCATGTCCAATCTCAGATGATAACCACATGCGGTCTACGCCCATTTTTTTATAGGCAGCGTCCCAGCGGTCGTCATAAGGTAAGTTAAATATTAAATCCATGTCTGAGTCACAAATGAGCCAATCACCCCGAGCAATTTCTTCTTCTAATTGGCTTTTACCCCAACTGGCATAGCCTAGAGCCACCTGATAACGACCCACACCTTCATTGTGTGCAATCGCATCTAAAATATCTTTAGACGTGGTAATGCAGACATTTTCACCTACAGCAATAGACGAATGCCATGTCGGTTGACCAGTATGAAGAACAAAACCTGCCTCTGGGCGCAAAGGTCCACCTTGCAACACTTCATGAGGATGCACATTATCTGCCTCAATTTCCAAATCATTCAAGAGTTCTTTGATCTGCAAGCCCGAAGGACGATTAATAATAATGCCTTGAGCGCCATCTTCATCATGTCGCGCTAAATAAATCACCGTATTGGCAAAGAATTCATCGTTCATTTCGGGTGGAGCAATCAGGCAGCGGTGTGTGAGGTATTGTTTAGTCACCTAATGGCTTCTCCTTATTGGGGTAAGTTTGATTCTTGGGGGGAATTGCATTCGAATAACGTTGTATTTATCAACATACTAGACTCACAAGTTTTCAACAATGAGTTTTTCTGCAAATTCAATATTTGTCATGCTCGACCAGTGAGGGACATGCTAAAAATCTTCATCGTGCAGGCGGGTCTGCAATGTGGTGAATTGTGAAGCGATGATTGGTGATTTGAACAACAGCAGTACAAAAGTGAGGAGAAGATATACGTGATGGATGATAAGGATTGCTTAAAATAGCAGGATAAACTGAGGGTAAAACAATGACACATTTTTCAAAAATAATAGGGATGGCACTCTGTGCAAGCCTACCTATTTCAGGCTTTGCAGGAAGCGCTGACTTACAAAAACATGAATCTCAGGTGATTAAAAAATATAAAAACTTAAATTTTTATGAGGTCAATGAAGCGATAGAACGTGAAATTGTGGATGTCATTGCGGCAGATCCGAGCAGTTTTCACTACGGATTTACGCAACTCGAAAAGCAAGGTTTTGTTCATGTGCAATATTCACCAGATAAAAAACTTAAATTTTATAGTTTTGATGTGTCTGGCGGAGGCACCATGGGGGAGTGGAGCAGCTATGTGCAATATGCAACGGGAAAAACGCAACATTTAGATCAATTTGACTCAGGCTATATCAATCAAATTTTGCCGGTCAACATCCAAAATAAAACCGTATATTTGGTGAAGAGTTATTATAAAGGTGATAATTGCAGTGGACTACATCATTTAAGAGCTGTTGAAGTTGGACCAAAACAGTTACTTAAATCTTATGTATTTCAAACTAAGCAAAAGAAACTAGATCAAATCTCGGTAGATTATGACTGCCATTATGAAACCGATCGTCGTAGCGGTAATGAATATCTCAAAATCAGTCCGAAACACGTGGATGTTATGTTACTCAATCAACAACATCAGCCGCAGTATAAATATTTACGCTATAGCTTAGGCTCGAAAGCCTTTGTGTATCAGGGGATTGTCAAATAGTGTATTTAAGAAAAAAGCCTGTGTACTTTGAATACACAGGCTTTTTTGAAAGCATCAAAAATTAACTATGTTGAAATTTTAATTGTCGCAACTGTTTTGCGTGTTGTAAGGTCGTTTGACTAATCTCCACACCACCAGTCATTCGAGCCAGCTCTTGGATCCGATCATCTTCTTCTAATTCGATAATGATACTGCTTGCAGGATCCGTTTGACGTTTTTTCACCAACAAGTGCTGATCGGATTGTGCTGCAACTTGCGCTTGATGCGTGATACATAGAATTTGAACATGCTGCGCCAAATCAGCCAACAAACGCCCGACAATTTCTGCCGTTCCGCCACTGATCCCGACATCAATTTCATCAAAGACTAACACTTCGGATTCGGTTTTTTCAGCATTCATCACTTGCATGACTAAGGCGATACGTGACAATTCACCCCCCGATGCCACGCGTGCTAGAGGCTGAGCAGGAATCCCTTTGTTGGCTGTGAATAACAGCTGAATAAAGCTTAAACCTTCACTCGAAACATGTTCAAGCGGTTCAAATTTAAATTCAAAATGTGCTTCTGGGAGCGCGAGCTGCTTCACTTGTTCGGTCAATTGCTTCGCCAATGGGGTAGACGCTTCACGACGAATATCATCCAAATGCTGTGCTTTGGCTAAAAAGTCTTGATGAGAAACCTCAACTTGTTCTGCCAACGTTTCAGGATCTTCCAGCTGATGCAGTTGCTCTAACTCAAGTTGCCATGCTTCGTATTCTTGTTTTAAATCTTCAGGCTGAGTACGATATTTACGCGCTAAGCGATGAAAAACTTCCAGTTTGGTATTTAATTCGTCCATACGTTCAGGATCAAAACTTTGACGATCAATAAACTGACGTAAATTTGCGGTGGCATCTTCAATTTCACTTTGAGCGTTCAGTAGCGACGTATAAATTTCAGAAAGTTGTTCACTACGTCCTGCATGCGATTCAATCCGACGAATGATCGCGCCCATTTCTTGATTGATATTTTGCTCGGCGTCATCGAGGGCATTTAGACCATAGCTACAATCTTGCATGATATGTTCATGATGACTGAGACGGTCAAATTCTTGCTCGATTTCTTTGTAGTCCGTTTGCACAAGGTCTTCAAGTTCTTCCAATTGAAGTTCAAGTGTTTCTATCCGTTGCTTACGTGTGGCTTGGGCATCGAGCGCTGCTTGGTGCTGACGAATGTCCTTTTGCCATTTGCTATAGGCATCACGCACGGCTTGAGCAGGCTGATAAAAATTGTAATAGCGATCTAGCCAATGTTTTGGATAAGGCGGTTCCAAGAGTTGTTGTTGGCTGTGTTGGCTATAGAGTTGTACCAATAAGCGGCCAATTTCTTTTAACTCAGATAAGCTGCTCGGACGTCCATTAATCCATGCTTTGCTACGACCTGTTGCAAAAATCACGCGACGTAAATGGATTTCTCCAGACTCATCATCCAGCTCATGTTCTTTGAGCCACAGTGCTTCAGGACTGTGCTCTTGGTAGCTAAAGGTCGCTGTCACATCGGCTTTGTCTGATCCATAGCGCACATAGTTGGTGTCTGTTCGTTCACCTAAACATGCTGATAGTGCGTCTAGCAGCAAAGATTTACCAGCACCTGTTTCACCCGTCAGGACGTTAAAGCCTTGTTCAATGTCGATGGCTAAATGGTCGGCTAATGCAAAATTGATCAGAGTTAAATGTGTCAGCATAAACGCATCCGAGCTGCGAAAAGTTCTAGTTAAAGATAATTAAGTTTTGTTTTGGTCACAAGATAAGTTTTATTTTAAGATGACGAAAAACCTCATAATTCTATCCTAAATTTCAGTTTAATAAGAAATTAGTTTCGTATCTGCCGTAAGCACGCAGTGTAGTGATGCAAAGAGTAAATGATCTTGCATAACGTGAGCTTAAATCATCCAACATTTTGCTAAGTTCTCACAAAACACGTTTGTGTATGTATTCTTGTATCTAATCTAACGTGTTATTGCCTTAAAACGTCATGATTTGGTCTCTTAAATCCGTCCATATAATTCATTATCCATGTATATATCTGTGAAATGATTTTGCAGCGTTTCAATAGACCCTAACTAGGACTTTAGTGGATGAAACAAAAAAGTATTTTGTACAACAGCACAGCTTGTTTTAGACTCTCAATGTTGAGGTGGTGGGATGAAATAGGGGCACATCCAGTACTCAGATTTTTGTAATTATCTATCGCACAGTTTTCAACACAGATTGATTAGTTTTTGCAGCACAATTAAACTACATCGATCAAAATATTATAAATATGCTTTATCTGGAGAAAACGCATGTCAGCACAGTTTGATCATGTATCAGTCATCAAAAAATCAAATGTTTATTTTGGCGGTCTATGCATCAGCCATACTGTGCAATTTGAAGATGGAACAAAGAAAACACTGGGTGTGTTGCTTCCAACTGAACAAGCGCTGACTTTTGAAACCCATGTACCTGAACGTATGGAAATTATTTCAGGTGAATGTCGTGTTCAAATTGCAGATAGCGAAGAAAGCGAACTATTCCGTGCGGGTCAATCATTCTACGTGCCAGGTAATAGCCGATTTAAAATTGAAACAGACGAAGTGTTGGATTATGTGTGCCACTTAGAAGGCTAATGATTCAATCCATTTAGGCACAGTTTTTTAACCTCAAATCGGTTAAACTATGTGTCATAGCATAAATCCTGTAAAGCTTGCTTTGCAGGATTTTTCTTTTTGGCAGCCTATGCTGTGCTCTAGGGATATCATACCCTGTTCAAAAGTTTATCGAAGTTTGCAATTTAGAGGTCGTTCATGGCGAAACCGGAATATTATTATGGCGTTCATTCAGTGGAGTCATTACTGGAACTTGAGCCAGAACGCGTTTTAACTTTATTTGCGTTAAAAGGACGTGATGATCAGCGTTTAAAACGTATTTTTGAGCTTGCAGAACCGTTTGGTGTCAGCATTCAAAAAGCTAGCCGTGATAGTTTGGAAAAACTTGCGGGACAACCGTTCCATCAAGGTGTGGTTGCTGCTGTACGTCCACATCCAGTTTTGAACGAAAAAGATTTAGAGGCTTTATTACAAGCCAATCCAAATGCGTTGCTATTGGCATTAGATCATATTACAGATCCACATAACCTTGGTGCATGCATTCGTACAGCGGCAGCCATGGGTGTTGAAGCGGTGATTGCACCGCGTGATCGTTCAGCGACGCTTACCCCAACAGCCCGTAAAGTTGCTGCAGGTGGTGCTGAAAAAGTGAAGTTTATTCAGGTGACGAACTTGGCACGTACCTTGGCTCAAATCAAAGAAGACTTTAATGTACGTGTGGTCGGCACTATGCTAGATGAAAAAGCATTGCCGATTCAAAATTTTGACTTCACAGGTACGGGTGTATGTGTGGTGATGGGCGCTGAAGATACAGGTTTACGTCCTATTACGCAGGCGCAATGTGATCAAACTGTTTACATTCCAATGGCTGGTAATTTGCAAAGCTTAAATGTCAGTGTCGCAACCGGTATGGCATTGTATGAAGCATGCCGTCAACGTAATAATGAATTGAAATAGCAGTGATGATGTCTCCTCAAAAGCAAGGTTATTTATATGTGTTCATTACCATGTGTATTTGGGGTGGATTTACCTTAACGGCGCGTTTAAGCGCCAATTGGGGAATCAGTGCTTGGGATATCACGGCGCTCAGGTTTGCTTTGGCATTTTGCATCTTAATGCCAATTTTGATTTATAAAAAAGATACGGCTTTTTTATGGAAAAAAGAGCCTTTTATCCTTGCTATGCTCGGTGGGGTGACCTATTGTTTAACGGCCTATAGCGCATTTCATTATGCTCCTGCGGCCCATGCTGCAATTTTCCTCAATGGTTGTATTCCTTTATGTACAGCCATAGCCGCGTTTTTGATCTTCAAGCAGCCGCTCGATAAGCATACGTGGATCAGTGTGGTGATTATGGTCTCTGCCATTAGCTTAATGAGCTATTTAATGTACGTCGAGACTGGTGTGGCATTTGGTTTAGGTGATTTGCTATTTTTTATCAGTGCCATTTGGTGGGGGATATTTACGGTATTGCTTAAGCAATGGAGGCTCTCTGCTTGGCATGCCATGGCGGGGGTTGCGGTTTGGTCTGCCGTGGTATTCGTACCTATTTATCTACTATTTTTCCCTAAACATTGGTCTGACCCAGAGCCATTGCAACTCATTGGACAAGTTATCTTTCACGGTATTTTTGTGGTGATTATTGCGACTTTAACGTATGTAGAGGCGATCAAGCGTCTGGGTGCATTTAAAGCCGGAAGTATCGTAACTTTGGCACCTTTTATTGCTGCAATTTTAGCGGTACCGCTGCTGAATGAACCCTTAAGTTTTGCAATTGTGTGTGGATTGGTCGGGATGGGGATTGGAGCGATTCAACCGTGGAAATGGTTGGGACGAAAGGACAGTCTAGAGCAGCAACTCGAACAACAAAAAAAAGCAGTCTGAGTAAGACTGCTTTTTTATTTAGCTTTTTTCAGCGTGCGCTAAGTACTTGAGATGCAACGGCCGAAGCTGTGCATAAAGATGATCTAAATGACCATCATTCAGCACGATATCATCTGCAATTTTTTGCTTTTCCTGACGCGACATTTGCACTTGAATGATTTTTTGGATTTGCTCGATATTTTGACCATCGCGCTGTGATGCACGCTGAATTTGCAATTGTTCTGTGGCATCAATAAGTAAGGTGTGATTGGTTAATTCATGTTGATTGGTTTCAAATAACAGCGGCGAAACCAAGATGACATAGGGGCTGGTGGCTTCATTTAACTGTTGGATAATGGACTGACGTATTGCAGGATGGGTAATGGCTTCAAGTGCTTGACGTGCTGTAGGATCTTTAAAGATATATTCACGTAAAGCGCGCCGATTTAACTCACCATTTTCCAGTAGAACCCAATCACCAAATTGTTGTTGAATCTGAATCAGTGCGGGTTGCCCCGGTTCGACAACCTCGCGTGCAACGATATCAGCATCGACCACTTGAATGCCTTGGAGTTCAAACCAATTGCTTGCAGCAGATTTACCGCTACCAATACCACCTGTTAAACCCAAGACAAATGTCATACAACGACCTTATTGACCCAAATAAATTTTCATAATTTGATCACCCCATAAAAAGGCGATCCATCCAGCGATGGCAATATAGGGACCAAATGCAAAAGGTTGGTTTTCTTTACGAACTTTGAGCAAAATAATGCCAATAATTGCACCTACTAGTGAAGAGAGTAATACAATCAGTGGGAGCAGGAAAGGGCCCATCCATGCACCCAACGCAGCTAAAAGTTTAAAGTCACCATAGCCCATGCCTTCTTTGCCAGTTATGATTTTAAATAAAAAGTAAACAATCCATAGGCATAAGAACCCGATGATATACCCCCAAATGGCTGAGGTTGCAGAGGTATAAATGGCATAGCTATTCACGCCAAGCCCGAATGCAGCCAAAGTAAGGGTATAGCGGTCAGGTAAAAGTTGGGTGTCAAAGTCAATAAATGTTAAGGCAATCAATACATAAGTCAGCACTAGACCAAACAGCATTTGGATAGTTGGACCAAAAACTGCAACAACAATCAGCGCACAGATCATGGTGAGTAATTCAATCAGTGGATAACGGCTACTGATTGAATTTTGGCAACTTCCACATTTTCCGCGTAACACGATCCAACTGATGACTGGAATGTTTTGATACCAACGAATGGGCGTTTTGCATTTTGGGCAGGTTGAAGCAGGTGTGCTCAGGGTGATCTTTGTTTCGTCAATAATCGGTTGATCCGGATGTAAAAACAGTTGGCAATCCGTACGCCATTCTTGTTCCATCATCTTTGGTGTGCGGTAAATTACTACATTCAAAAAACTACCGATGCAAAGACTAAAAATCCCAACTGCGATATATAACGCAATTGGTGTATTAATTAAATATGTTATTAATTCTTGCATTAAACCACAGAACCCATTTGGAAGATTGGAAGATACATTGCAATCACAAGACCACCAACGAGGACACCTAGTACCGCCATAATCAAGGGTTCCATCATCGAAGTTAAGCCATCTACGGCATTATCCACTTCATTTTCATAATGCGTTGCCACTTTGTCTAGCATAGCATCCAAGGCACCGGATTCTTCACCAATAGCCACCATTTGAATCGCCATAGATGGGAATTTATCGGTGACACGCATCGCAAACTGCAGCTGTTGACCAGTCGCCACATCTTCACGAATTTTCATGACTGCTGTTTCATAGACCACGTTGTTGGTTGCACCTGCAGTTGATTCAAGCGCATCAATTAAGGGTACACCGGCAGCAAAAGTGGTTGCCAAGGTACGGCTATAGCGGGCAATAATTGCTTTATAAACCAAATCCCCAAAAATTGGTGCTTTGAGTGCAGCTTTGTCTAAGAAGTCTCTGAAAGCTTTGCTACGTTTTTTTGCTTCCATGAAACCAGCAATCACAGCGCCAATTCCAATGATGAGGAAGAACCAATATTTTTGCATCCATTCCGACATGTTCACTACCATTTTGGTAAAGGCAGGTAGGTCTGCACCAAACGATGAAAACAAGTCTTGGAATACGGGAACTACTTTCACCATCAAAATGATCGTCACAATAACCGCGACAACAATTACCGCAGCTGGGTATTTCATGGCTTTTTTAATTTTTTGCTTAAGCAATTCACTTTTTTCTTTGTAAATTGCAACACGGTCTAACATGGTTTCAAGTGCACCCGATTGTTCACCTGATTCAACTAATGAGCAAAATAGGTTGTCGAAATACTGCGGATATTTACGGAGTGCACCAGCAAATGTATTGCCACCTTCAACTTCACCTTTAATCCCCAAGACCACTTCACGCATGGCTGGGTTTTCTAAGCCTTCCGCCACGATTTCGAACCCCTGAACGAGCGGTACACCGGCTTTCATCATGGTTGCAAGTTGGCGCGTGAATACCGTGATATCCAAAGTGGATACTTTCTTTTTCATCAAGCCTTCGAGAATGTTTTTACGTTTTTCTCGAATGGTTTTAATGGTGATGCCTTGCTTACGTAAAGTGACTTTAGCTAAAGCCATATTACGCGAAGGCATTTCCCCTTTGATTTTCGCCCCTTTGCGATCCACGCCTTCATAACTGAAGGTTGGCATCATCTGCGCTTTTTTTACAGCCATGAATTTATCCTTATTTTTAAATACTAATTCACTTACTCACTGGTCACACGATTGACTTCTTGAAGTGAAGTCACCCCCTGCATGACCTTAATTAAGCCTGAACGGCGTAAATTGTTGAAACCTGCTTGATTTGAAGCTTCGGCAATTTGTAAGGCATTGCCGTCTTCCATAATAATTCTTGAAATTTCAGGTGTCACTTTCATGACTTCGTAAATACCCACACGACCTTTATAGCCTTCACGGCATTCGGCACAACCCACAGGCTGGTATATTTGGAATTCTGGTGTATTTAAATCATCTTCGGTAAAACCAAGCTCCAATAGACTTTGTTTTGGTACGTCTACTGTTTCTTTACATTGTGAACATAGGCGACGTGCAAGTCGCTGCGCAATGACAAGGTTCACGGATGTCGCGATGTTAAATGAAGGCACGCCCATATTGCGTAAGCGTGTCAGTGTTTCAGGTGCACTATTGGTATGCAGTGTAGACATCACCATGTGACCTGTTTGAGCCGCTTTAATTGCAATTTCAGCCGTTTCTAAATCTCGAATCTCACCGACCATCACAATATCAGGGTCTTGACGTAAGAATGATTTTAAGGCTGCAGAGAAGGTGAGGCCGACTTTATTATTTACGTTGACCTGATTGATCCCTTCTAAGTTAATTTCCACAGGGTCTTCGGCAGTTGAAATATTGGTATCTTCACGGTTGAGAATATTTAAACCTGTATATAGAGATACGGTTTTACCGGAACCCGTTGGACCGGTAATGAGTAGCATGCCTTGTGGTTTTTCTAAAGCCTGCATGAACAGTTCTTTTTGATCCGGTTCATAACCCAACGCATCAATCCCTAGCATCGCACTAGATGGATCAAGGATACGTAGAACAAGTTTTTCACCAAACAATGTCGGTAAAGAGTTCACACGGAAGTCGATAGCTTTGTTCTTTGACAGCTTTAACTTGATACGACCGTCTTGAGGTATACGCTTTTCCGAGATGTCCATTTGTGACATGACTTTTAAACGTGAAGCGAGTCGAGTAGCGAGCTGCAAGGGCGGATTTGTAATTGTTCTTAACACGCCATCGACACGGTAGCGGACGCGATAGGTTTTTTCGTAGGGTTCGAAGTGTAAGTCAGATGCACCCATACGAATTGCGTCGACTAGCAGCTTATTGATGTATTTAACAATCGGAGCTTCATCCCCCGTTGCCTCATCTTCATCTTCTTTCGCTGGATCAATAGTTTCCTGTTCTAAATCAAGATCAAAGTCATCATCAAAGTCAAAAGTACTTTCTTCAGAAAAGTTCTGTTCAATTAACTTTTCAAGTTTGTCATGTTCAACAATAATTGTTTCAGTATTCAGCTTACTACCAAATCGAATGGCATCCACTGCTTCAATATTGGTGGGATTACTGATCGCAACGAATAATAAATTGCCATGTTTAAAAATAGGCAAAATACGATGCTTGGTAATTAACTTATCTTCAAATTCATCACGAATAATTAAGGAGGTGTCATAAGTCGAAATATCAAAAAACGGTTCACCGAATTCTATCGAGATGGTTTCAGCGATCAGGCGTGCTGAAAGTTGATATTCCTGAATCAAATGCGGCACGATATCTTGATGAGCCTTTTTTGAATTTTGCAGCGCTGTTTGCATTTTTTCGGCAGACAGATGCCCTTCGTCAACTAAGCGACGAATAAACCCCGTAAATCTTGAAGAACCTTGAACTGCTGTCATGCTTTTACTTGCCTATGCTTCAGTCTGTTTATAATTGGTATAGCAAAATTATACTTTTGTTGCACAAAAATACCATATCTTAAAGTGTTGTCACTAGCTAAGAATTGGTAAAAAGCATGAACCAGTCCTTAAATCTGCTTAATTTTTTTACAGAAAAGTGAAGATCTTGGAGTGACTGGCGTGCTTCGAACTTGCAAATGTGTTGAAATTTATCTTCATAATTATGAATTACGTGTAGAATGTGCCCGATTTCATCTTTGTCATGTGGGATAAATATGTCGGGTTCGACGATTACGCCTTGGGTAGTGGGTAACTGGAAAATGAACCCATTGCAAGCCGATGCTGGCGCACTTCTTAAGAATTTTAAGCAATTATTAGATGAACAAAATATTGCTGAAGCGGCATGTCATATTGGGGTTGCACCAACAGCTATTGCTCTGACCACGGTGCAAAATGAATTAACACAAGCTAGCCGTAATATTATGACCGTTGCACAAGACGTTTCTCGCGTTGCAGGTACAGGTGCATATACGGGTGAACTCAGTGCTGAGCTATTAAAAGATTATGGTGTTGAATTTGTACTGATTGGTCATTCGGAACGCCGTGAAATATTCGCTGATCAACCGCATATCATTAATGAAAAAGTAAAAAATGCATTAAACGCAGGTTTGACTGTGATTTATTGTGTGGGTGAAAGCTTAGAACAACGTGAAAGCGGCCAAGCAGAACAGATTGTGTTACAACAAATATGTGATATTGCTGCTGTTGTACAAGCAGAGCAGTGGAAACAAATTGTGGTAGCTTATGAGCCAATTTGGGCTATTGGCACAGGTAAAACAGCGTCACCTGAAGATGCGCAAGCGATGCACGCTAAAATTCGTGAAGGTTTAAGCCAAATCACCCCAATGGGACTTCATACTGCGATTCTTTATGGTGGTAGTGTAAAACCTGAAAATGCAGTAGAGTTGGCAGCCTGTCCGGATATCAATGGTGCGCTGGTCGGTGGTGCATCATTAAATGCAGAGTCGTTTTATAAAATTGCTCAAGCATTTGCAAATACAAAATAATTAGGAGTTCAGCATGCATACGTTTGTGCTGGTGGTACATATTATCTTAGCGATTTTAATGATCGTGCTGATTTTAGTTCAGCATGGTAAAGGCGCAGATGCGGGTGCATCTTTTGGTGGCGGCGGTGCTGCAACTGTATTTGGTGCATCGGGTTCGGGTAACTTTATGACCCGTTTGACTGCGATTTTAACGGCTTTGTTCTTCGTTACGAGCTTGACACTTGCTGTGTTTGCAAAGAAACAAACGACAGATGTTTATAGTCTGAATGCGATTTCTTCAGTACCGACTGCGCCTGCAAAATCGGCTGAAACTTCGCCAACTGCACCAAAAAGCGCTGAATAATTTATTTAGCACTTTCTTTTTTGACGTGTTGCGACTAGAATGCGTCACAGCTGCGGTGGTGGTGGAATTGGTAGACACGCTACCTTGAGGTGGTAGTGCTTTCGGGCGTGGGGGTTCAAGTCCCCCCTTCCGCACCAACTTATAATCCAGAACATAAGTTGGTGTATGCAGCAAAACTCTGTTGATGCGGGATGGAGCAGTCTGGTAGCTCGTCGGGCTCATAACCCGAAGGTCGTTGGTTCAAATCCAGCTCCCGCTACCAATCAATTCTATTTTTAAGATGCAAACTTTTAAATGGACAGCTTTTAAAGCTGAGAAAACTATTTGCATATTGATGCGGGGTGGAGCAGTCTGGTAGCTCGTCGGGCTCATAACCCGAAGGTCGTTGGTTCAAATCCAGCCCCCGCTACCAATCTTATATAGCACACAATCTATATAAGCAGTTTATCTGAAAGTCATTGTGATGTTGATGCGGGATGGAGCAGTCTGGTAGCTCGTCGGGCTCATAACCCGAAGGTCGTTGGTTCAAATCCAGCTCCCGCTACCAATCCTCTGAGATGCAACTCAGTAGGGCAATTCTTCAGGTTGTTTTAGATTGAAAATGACCAAGAAATTGTATATAATTTTTGCATGTTGATGCGGGATGGAGCAGTCTGGTAGCTCGTCGGGCTCATAACCCGAAGGTCGTTGGTTCAAATCCAGCTCCCGCTACCAAGTTTCTAAAAGAGGCTCACAACTAGGTGGGCCTTTTTGCACAGTGGACTATGGTTTTCTGTGTAATAATGGGGCGATTTACGCCCTTTTTTATTGGCTATCGTGTAGTGTCGACAGTATTTTGGTCAAACCGTCATGTTTCACTACTACTATAGTTTCGTATTGGTCTGTAGTGGTCATTTCGACCATCGAATCGCACAAATTTGACGAGAGTAAATGAAGCTATCAAATAAAACTCAAGCACTTCAGGACTTAATTGCCCCAGCGGTGCAAGCATGTGATGTAGAACTTTGGGGGGTTGATTTCCAACCTCAAGGAAAACGTTCACTGTTACGTATTTATATCGACCGTGAAGTTGATGAAAATGCAGAACCTGTCATCAATGAAGATGGCGAAGTTGAGCAAGGCCGTGGTATCGGCGTGCAGGACTGTGTTCGTGTCACTCAGCAAGTGGGTGCGATGTTGGATGTACATGATCCAATTTCAGGCGAATATGCATTGGAAGTGTCATCTCCAGGTTGGGATCGTCAGTTCTTTAAATTGGAACAAATGACGGCATACATTGGTCAGCAAGTCGCTTTGCGTTTGATCAGTGCTGTAGATAATCGTCGTAAATTCCAAGCCAAACTTGTTAACGTAGACCTTGAGAACGAAATGATTCAGGTTGAAGTTGAAAAGCAACAAGTGTTGGATATTGACAGCCACAATATTGATAAAGCAAATCTGGTTTTCCAAGATTAATTTAATAAATAAGAATCTGAACGAATAGGTGACTTATGGCTCGTGAAATTCTTACCGTAGTAGAAACGGTTAGTAACGAAAAAGGTGTAAGTCGTGATGCAATTTTTGAAGCGCTTGAACAAGCTTTAGTTGCAGCGACTAAGAAGAAATTCTACGAGGGAACTCACTCGGAAGAAGCTCGTCTACGTGTAGAAATCGACCGTCGTACTGGTGATTACCGTACTTTCCGTCAATGGGAAGTGGTTGCCGACGAAGATCACGAAATGCCAGCATGCCAAGATGCGATCTCTGATGTAGATCCTGCAAAATGGGCAATTGGGGATATCCGTGAACTTGAAGTTGAATCGATTGATTTTGGTCGTATTGCGGCACAAATTGCGAAACAAGTGATTGTTCAAAAAATTCGTGAAGCAGAGCGAGCGCTAATTGCAGATGCTTACGAATCTAAAGTTGGTGAACTCATCTACGGTGAAGTGAAAAAACAAACCAAAGATGGCTTTATCATTGATTTAGGTGACAATGCAGAAGCATATCTTGCGCGTGAAGAAATGATCGCTAAAGAAATTCTACGTCCTAAACAACGTGTAAACGCGATTTTGTTTAACGTAAACCGTGAAGGCCGTGGTGCTCAGTTATTACTTTCTCGTTCTAAACCAGAAATGCTTATTGCATTGATGAAGAAAGAAATTCCTGAAATTGCTGAAGAAATCATTGAGATTAAGGCTGCTGCACGCCAACCTGGCGTTCGTGCTAAAATCGCTGTGAAAACAAACGATCACCGTATTGATCCTGTAGGTGCATGTATTGGTATGCGTGGTACACGTATCCAAGCAGTTCAATCAGAGTTAAATGGTGAGCGTATTGATGTAGTCGTTTGGTCTGATGACGCGGCACAGTACATTGCAAGTGCTCTAGAGCCTGCTGATGTATCAGGTATCGTGATTGATGAAGAAGAACGTACTGCAGATATTATTTTTGCAACGAGTGATCAGTTAGCACGTGCAATTGGCTCTCAAGGTCAAAACGTACGCTTAGCATCTGAATTGACTGGTTACAAGCTCAATATGATGCTTGAAGAAGAATATCACGCACGCCAACAAAACGAAGCGCAACAATATTTAGATATGTTTGTTACACGTCTAGATATTGATGAAGACTTAGCGATGGCGTTAGTTGAAATGGGTTTCACATCATTAGAAGAAATCGCGTATGTTCCTGCGGAAACATTCGATGAGATCGAACTTGATGCTGAAACTGTTGAAATGCTACAAGGTCGTGCAAAAGAAATCGCATTGGCTGATGCATTGAAGCAACAAGAAAACATCCAAGAGCCAAGCGAAGAGCTTGCTGCAATGGAAGGCGTGACTAAAGAAATCGCATATGCGCTTGCCGCTCGCGGTGTGGTAACTGTAGATGATCTTGCAGATCAAGCCACTGACGATATCTCTGATATCGAAGGTTTAGGTGCTGAAAAAGCAGGTCAACTTATTATGAAAGCGCGCGAATCATGGTTTAACTAGGAGGTAATATATGACGGACAAGTCGATTAAGGAGTTAGCTCTCAGCGTGGGTCGTCCAGTTGAGAAGCTACTGGAACAGGTTCGTGATGCGGGTTTACCACAAACTAAACCTGACGATATTATCTCCACTGAACAACAAAATGCCCTCGTTAACCATTTGAAAAAAGTTCATGGTCAGGATGCGGGCAATGCAGGACAAATCACGTTGAAACGTAAAACTACCAGTACTGCTAAAGTGGCGAGTACATCGGGCAAGGCAAAAACGATTAATGTAGAAGTTCGTAAGAAACATACATTTGTTAAACCGGATCCTGAGCAAATTAAAGCTGAAGCATTAGCGAAAGCACAAGCTGACCAACAAGCACGTAAACAGGAACCTAAGGTTGAAGCGAAAGCTGAAGAACCGAAGCAACAACCAGTATCTAAAGCGAAACAAGCTTTAGAAGCAATGCGCGCTGCTGCGAAGCAAGAACATGCGAAGCAAGAAACACCGAAAGCTGCGGTTGTTGTAAAACGTAAGTCAAACAACAAGCCAATTACAAAACCTGTTGAAACTCTAGAACAGAAAAAAGCACGTGAAGCTCAAGCAGCACAATTGAAAGCTGTAGAAGAAGCGGCGCGTCGTAAAGCCGCTGAAGAAGCGCAACAACGTACGCTTGAGCAAATGCGTCAAATGGCGTCTAAGTATTCTAACGAAGACACTACTGCGACCATTCGTGTTGTAGATGATTCTCCGCTTGCTGCCGGCCTTGTAGGTCAGGCATATGAAGATTCATTTGCGAAAGAAGACCGTGAAATTAAACGTGGTACCAATACCAACAATTCACGTTCACCTAAAAAAGGTGGTCGTCGTGGCGAAGAGCAATCTTTCCGTGATAACTCACATAAACGTGGTTTGAAAACAAGTCAAGCGAACAAGCATGGCTTTGAAAAACCAGTTAAAAAACAAGTTTATGATGTTGAAATTGGTGAAACAATTGTTGTTGCTGACTTGGCTGCGAAAATGGCGGTTAAAGTTCGCGAAGTTATCAAATCACTCATGAAAATGGGCGAATTGGTTACTCAAAACCAAGCGATTGATCAAGAAATTGCAGCACTTGTTGTTGAAGAAATGGGTCACAATCCAGTACTTGTTTCGGATACACAAGCAGAAGACAACTTACTTGAAGCAGCTGAAGAAGCGCGTGGTGTCCAAACCACTCGTCCGCCAGTTGTGACAATTATGGGTCACGTTGACCATGGTAAAACATCACTTCTTGACCGTATTCGTCGCTCTAAAGTGGCTGCAGGTGAAGCAGGTGGTATCACACAGCATATTGGTGCTTACCATGTGAAAACTGAAAAAGGTATTATTACTTTCTTAGATACACCGGGACACGCAGCATTTACTGCAATGCGTTCACGTGGTGCGAAATCTACAGATATCGTAGTGTTGGTTGTTGCAGCAGATGATGGTGTTATGCCACAAACTGCGGAAGCGATTGACCATGCACGTGCAGCAGGTACGCCAATTATTGTTGCTATCAACAAAATGGATAAAGAGTCTGCTGATCCAGATCGCGTATTGAATGAGTTGACGACGAAAGAAATCGTACCTGAGCAATGGGGCGGTGACGTTCCCGTGGCAATGGTTTCTGCGCATTCAGGTGCAGGTATCGACGAACTTCTTGACTTGATCTCAATTCAAGCCGAACTTCTTGAGCTTAAAGCATCTGAAGAGGGTGCAGCACAAGGTGTTGTAATTGAAGCACGTGTAGACAAAGGGCGTGGTGCGGTAACATCGATTCTTGTTCAAAACGGTACATTGAAAGTGGGTGACCTTGTTCTTGCAGGTTCGTCATACGGTCGTGTACGTGCGATGACAGATGAAAATGGTCAACGTATTAAATCTGCTGGTCCTTCGATTCCTGTGGAAATCTTGGGTCTACCAGAAGCGCCAATGGCAGGTGATGAAGTTCTTGTTGTAAATGACGAGAAAAAAGCACGTGAAGTTGCTGATGCGCGTATGGATCGTGAACGTCAAAAACGTCTTGAACGTCAATCTGCGATGCGTCTTGAAAATATCATGGCGTCTATGGGCAAGAAAGATGTGCCTATTGTCAACGTGGTATTGAAAACAGACGTACGTGGTACTTTGGAAGCATTACACGTTGCACTTGCTGAACTTGCAACTGATGAAGTGAAAGTACGTATTATTGGTTCAGGTGTTGGTGCGATCACTGAGTCTGACGTAACACTTGCTGAATCTTCAGAAGCGGTTCTTCTCGGCTTTAACGTACGTGCTGATAATACTGCACGTCAAAAAGCTGATGCTGATGGTATCGACATTCGTTACTACTCGATCATCTATCAATTAATTGATGATGTGAAAGATGCGATGAGCGGTAAATTGGCGCCTGAACACCGTGAAACAATTCTGGGTGTTGCTGAAGTACGTGAAGTGTTCCACTCAAGTAAATTCGGTGCTGCTGCAGGTTGTATGGTACTTGAAGGTACATTACACCGTAATAAACCGATTCGCGTATTACGTGATGACGTGGTGGTATTCCAAGGCGAGCTTGAATCTCTTCGTCGCTACAAAGATGTGGTTGAAGAAGTTCGTGCCGGTATGGAATGTGGTCTTGCGGTGAAAGGCTATAAAGACATCAAAGCACAAGATAAGATCGAAGTGTACGATGTTCAATTGATTAAACGGAGTCTTTAATGGCGGGTAGTCAACGTCTGAAGCGTATGGCGGATACAGTACAACGTGAGTTGTCAGAACTGATCCGTCAGGAGCTGAAAGATCCACGCTTAGGTGGTCTCGTGACCATCTCTGCCGTGAAGGTGAGCCCAGACTTAGGATATGCCGAAGTTTATGTGACTGTAATGGGTCGTGAGCTAGGCGATGAGCAAAGTGAAGCCGCAAATAAAGAGACTTTAGATGTCTTGAATAAAGCATCTGGTTTCTTGCGTCATGAACTAAGCCGTCGTATCAAAACACGTATTACGCCACGTTTGCGTTTCCATTACGACAAAACAAATGCTTATGGCAACTATATGTTTGGTCTAATTGCGGAAGCGGTCAAGGACTTACCTCCTACTGACGAAGCAAAAAAAGATGATGAATAATTCAGTTCGCTGAATGAAAAAAGCCACCTTTGGGTGGCTTTTTTATGTTTGAATAACGGTAATTTAAAAACTCAATCACTTTAAAATTATAATATGCCAATGAAAGACAGGTCGAACATGATATTTAATCCGCCAATCTGTAAAAATAATGAATTGAAAAAAATAATCCTTTTGAGTAGCGCATTATTTATTACTATGCCAAGTTGGGCATGTTTAAATACCTATGTAGAAGATTTTTATACATCTGATTCATAAAAAGAAAATCAACGCGAAGAACATCATGACGAGAAATTGAATAACTTTGTATCAAGGCATCCTAGCCCAATAGACTATCAGGCAGAAAATGATTATGCCGTACATCAGATTTATGCAGGTAAATACGATTTAGCCATTAAGGTTTTACGTGCAATTGGAAATTGAGTATCCAGGTTTACCGAAGATGGCAGTGAATTTAGGCACAGCTTATGAGTTGATCGGTAATATTAAACTGGCCAAAAATTGGATTGCAGAAGGTATGAAGCGTGATCCATCGATACATCTTGGCAGTGAATGGATTCATCTGAATATTTTAACAGCCAAAGAAAAACGTGCGACAGCAAAATATTTTCATGAATATCTATTGTTGAATGTATATTATGGAACAGGTTATGTACCCGATGCACACTGGAAGAATCAGCGAAAACTCACAACAGCAGAATATGATGCTATACGAGAGCAGGCTAGTTTACAGATTAATGAGCAGAAAAATGTTGTTTCAAGACAAGATGCCGTGATGGTACAGCTGTTTTATGAATTTGCGAATCTTGAGATGAGTCAATATCAGCCTAATTAGTCTGATCATTTTCAAAGTCGTTATGAAACAAATATACTGATTGATTTAGCTGAAAAATATGGATTAAAGACAACGCCATATAACCAAAAGCGTTTGCAATATATGGCTCAGGGAAATGTATTTGAGAAATTATGGATGAAAATTAAAGACTTTTGGGCTATAAGGGATAATCAAAACTGGATCTAGATTTAATCCAGATCCTCCGGTTTTGAATGGCGTTTAGAGTGAAATGCACGGCGCCGAGTTCGCTGCCAAGGAAGAGGGCGATTCAGAGCTTCTGGTGCATCACCACTCATCGAGCGCAGTCGTAAATGTAATGCCGCTTGTGCCATGAGGTTTGCAGAAACCGGTGCAGTGATAAAAGCAAAAAGCGTGATCAGGATTTCTGCAAATCCAAAACGGCCTTGAAATGCTGCATAAATAATTGCAGCAATTAGAAAACTTCCTAAACCTAAGGTGCTTGATTTAGTCGGTGCGTGCAGTCGCATAAATAAGTCAGGTAGGCGAACCATGCCAATACCGCCGACCAACATGAAAAAAGCGCCAATCACCAAAAAAATCGAGACCAAAATTTCCATGACTAATTGCATATTAAAGGACTCCTAGTCGATGACGTGGCCAGTAGTGAAATAACGCGCTAAAGCAGCTGTAGATACAAACCCCAGCATGGCAACCAATAAAGCCCCTTCAAACATTGATGTACTTGCCCAATAAATACCTAAAATGACGATTAAGCAGGTGGCATTTAAGAACAAAGTATCTAAAGCAAGTAGTCGGTCCACAACTGAAGGTCCCATCACCAAGCGGATGAGGCACAGTAACATCGAGATCGTCACCGCAACTAAACAAATGCCAAGCGCATAAGGTAAAATTGTCATGCAGACTCTCCTGTATCAGCGCCAAAAATGAGGATGAGAGGGCGTTCATAGCGCTCTTTAATGGTTTGAATTTCTGCTTCAGGATCATCCGTGCTCAGCGCATGGACCAAAATATCACCACGGTCTTGGTCAATTCCGGCAGACACCGTACCGGGTGTCGTGGTGATGATCATCGCAAGCAGAGAATTGACTTCTTCATGCTGTGTATCGAGAGGAACACGGAACCATTTCGGATGCAATTTATGTGTCGGACCAAGGACGAGTTTTGCAACATGGATATTACTGACAATAATATCCCATAACACCACAAAGAATAATTTACATGCTGCCAGCCAGTTGATATTGGGTGTTCGATCAATAAAAGGGCGAACCATTCGCGGAATAACAATTGCTAAAACCAAGGCCATGCATAGTGTGGCTGCATCTAAACTGTGCGCTAACATCACCCAGCTCAGACCAACCATGACTGATACCAATGGATGCGGAAACCAGCGATTGAATAAAGATAGTGTCGCCATGTTAAGGCACCTCCATTGGTTTCAGCTGGGTCTCTTCAGGCAATTTTTCTTCTTGTTGCTGTCCCTGAATTTGGCGTCGCTTATATTCAGAAATATGTTCGCCATTTAGGGTTTCAGGCGCAATCAATGCAGGGATGAGGTGTGCATTTGGATCCGCTGATTCGCCACCATATTTGGTTTCAGGTAAATTTTCAGGGTTATAAGGTTGAACACTGATAATTTGACCTTCTTTATCCTTTTTCAATAGCAACGATTCATATAATGGGTTGTCTTGAATTTGCTGCGCAGTTTTGTAGGTATAGTCATAGATTGGTGTAGCAAAGACCATATATCCCACAAGCGCTGTTAATAGTAGATAAATGGTCTTGTCATTGCGTAGCGGAGCCTTATTCGGCAAAGCCTGATAACGTTGATATTCTTCAGTATCAATATCATCTTCTGGACGAGATGAACGCCAGAAAAGTACAAAACCAACGCGGGTAAATGCCATGATACTGAGTAAACTCACCAACAAAACAATTATAATAATCATGATTTGGTAAGGTGAATTGGCTGTTGCTTGTAAGATAAATACTTTACCCAAAAAGCCGCTAAATGGTGGTAGACCAGCCATCATCAACGCAATGATGAAATAGCAGACAGCAACTGTATTATGCTGTTTCATGCGGGGCGCAATTTTAAAATGATCTTTAAATTCGCCGCGTTGTGAGGTAATCCAACCCGATAGAATATAAAAAGCTGCACCAATAATGGTACTGTGAATCAGGTAATAAAGTCCTGCAGCCCATGCATCCGTATTAAAGAGTGAAATCGCAACCAATATTGTGCCGATAGAAGACAAAATCATAAAACCGACAAAACGACGTAAACGATCCGTTCCGATAGCACCATAGGCACCATAGAGCGAGGTTACTAAGCCAATCGGTAATAGCCACTGCTGTAAGATTTCACGGCTAATCCCATCGTCAAACACAGTGCCATTAACACGGAGAATGGCATAAATGCCGACCTTGGTCATAATGGTGAACAAGGCTGCGACAGGAGTGGTTGCCACAGCATAGGTCTTCGGTAACCAGAACCCTACAGGCAGCATTGCTGCCTTGATGCCAAAGACGGTAAACAGTAACAATGCACCAGCTACAGCAATACGATGTTGATCCGCTTCAAGCAAATGCATAAGTCGTGCAACATCTGCCATATTTAAGCTACCTACACTGCCATAAATCATCCCGAGTCCAATCAGGAAGAGGGCAGAGGCAAATAGGTTAATGGTGACGTAATGAATACCCAATTGAAAACGTGCTTTGCCTTGGCCGTGTAAGAGCAAAACGTACGATGCCATCAACAGGATTTCAAAGAACACAAACAGGTTAAATAAATCGCCTGTCAGGAACGCACCACACAAACCCATCAGTAAGAAATGGCACATGGCATGGAAATAACGACCACGCTCGTCCCATTCTTTGCTGGCAAACCACATCACTGGCACAGCAAGTCCATAGGTCAGCACCAACATGAAAGCTGAGAGTCGATCTAGGACTAAGACAATACCAAACGGTGCAGCCCATTCACTCAGGTTATAAACCAAGACTTGGCCAGAGCTGGCGATCATCAAATAACTGATAGATGTGATCAGCCCAAGGATGCCAGAAACATAGCTGATTCCACGCCGCCAAGGTTGTCGCCAGTCATGTGCCAACGAGCCAGAGCCGGGGTTGCCCAACAGGACTAAAATAAATGCAGTAATTGCAGGAATTAAAATACTGAAAATCGGGCTGTGGGTAGTCCAAAATTGGATGAAGTCATGCATTATGGCTCATCCTCCCGCGGGTCAATTTGCGGTATTTCTTCTTTGGAGTCCACATGATCTGTTCCGGTTTCATAGCGGCTACGCAGAGCCAATTGTACGATAAAGGCAGTGGTCGCAAAGCCAATCACAATGGCGGTTAGGACCAAGGCTTGTGGTAAAGGATCGGTCGCTTTGGTTGTTTCCGTTAACACAGCCGGTGCGTTGATATGAATACGCCCCATGACAAATAAAAATAAGTTGACGGCATAGCCAATCATGGCTAAACCCAGCACGACAGGAAAGGTACGTGCCCGCAAAATCAGGTATACCCCTGTTGCGGTCAGTAAGCCAATGGCTGAAGCGAGTAAAAATTCTAAACTAATCATCTTATTCGCCTCTTGGAACTGGACCAGACATACTCGAGTGACGCGAGTCGCCTAAGACGGAAATCATTAACATCGTCGCGCCCACCACGGTGATGTAGACACCTGTGTCGAAGAGGGCAGCGGAGGCAAGGTGCATTTCACCTAAAATGGGTGGTGAGACATAGATATGAGCACTGGTCAGGAATGGGCGGCCCCATAGCCAAGCAGCGATCCCTGTCAAACCCGCAATGGTTAAACCAATACCAATCCACACTTCATATAAGCGACCTGATTTTGCACCAATCAATTGTTCGGCACGGTCTTGACCGAGCGCGATATATTGAATCACTAAGGCTAAAGAGGTAATTAAACCTGCAATAAAGCCACCGCCCGGTAAGTTATGACCCCGTAGGAAAATATACAGACTGACCACCAAGGCCAAAGGCAAAATCCAAGATGAGGTAATACGGAACATCAGTGGCGACGGATTAAAACGATAGGTCAGACCTTGCGTAATGGTGGTGCCATGAGCACGCATACCATCCATCATGCATAGCGTACCAATTGCAGCAATTCCCAGTACGGTAATTTCACCAAAGGTATCGAAACCACGGAAGTCCACCAAGATCACGTTGACCACATTGGTACCACCACCAAGTGGGATAGACTGCTGCATGAAGAACCATGAAATGGAATTGTGATCACGGGTCATGATCAACCATGAAATCCATGCAATCCCTAGACCTGCAATAATCGCAATCAATGCATCTCGCCAACGACGTGACACGCTCGACTCATAAGGGGTGAGCTGTGGTAATAACGATAAGCTCATGAGTAAGAGCACGGTGGTCACCACGTCAACAGTAATCTGTGTTAACGCCAAATCGGGAGCGGAGAAACAGATAAACACCATGGTCACAACCAGACCGACTGCACCACTGATGAGGACGGCTTTAATCCGTTCATGGTGGAACCAAAGCATCATCCAACATGCAGAGAATAATAATAGCCACAGAACGATCGCGATGACCGGTGCATGTACCAGTTCACGACTGCCTGTGCCGATGCCTTGCAGCCAAAATGGAACGATGACGATGGCTACACTAAAGATTAAAATCCACAATACATAGCTTTGTAATTTGCCATTTTCAGTAAA
The DNA here is from genome assembly GCF_013419925.1 of Acinetobacter sp. YH12045. Classification (NCBI taxonomy): domain Bacteria; kingdom Pseudomonadati; phylum Pseudomonadota; class Gammaproteobacteria; order Moraxellales; family Moraxellaceae; genus Acinetobacter; species Acinetobacter sp. YH12045. The sequence goes on from NZ_VOZE01000005.1 coordinate 101,426, forward strand.
GCGACGGAATTTTCTTGAGCTGAGTAAAAGATATTTTAAAAATAAGTCGAACAGCACTTTACCTTGCAAACGACCCAAAAATGGATCTAAGTCGATCCGGCGTAATTTGCCGCCCTTTGCCAATGCGAAGTAGAAAATTAAACCACCCAATAGTGCTATTACACTCATCAAAAGCGGTGCATTTAAACCATGCCAAATCGCTAAATGTGTACCTTCAAACGCAGGGTTTTGAATACTCGCACGTGCTGTGCTGTTGACTATATGCTCAACCAATAGGGCAGGGAATAATCCAACTAAAATACATAAAGCAGCCAGTAATGTTGCTGGTGCGCGCATACCAAACGGTGGTTCATGTGCTTCTTTATTGGGAATTTCTTTCCCCAGTGGACCATCAAAAAACACCCCGTGAACTAAACGTACTGAATACGCGACAGCAAAGATACCGGCAAAGGTGGCAATGATGGCTGATACGATCATCACAGGCCCAGTCAGATTGGCTAAAAGCTCAGTAAAGAACATCTCTTTAGAGAGGAAACCATTGGTTAATGGGACACCTGCCATAGAGGCCGCAGTGATCATGGTTAGCGTTGCGGTAAACGGAAGTAATTGCCATAAACCAGAGAGTTTTCGTAAATCACGTGTGCCTGATTCGTGGTCAATAATCCCCGCGATCATAAATAGGGCTGCTTTGAAGGTCGCATGATTAATGATATGGAAAATGGCAGCCGCAACTGCAAGGGGAGAACCGATCCCCAGTAAGCAAACGATCAGACCTAAATGGCTGATGGTGGAATAGGCCAAAAGCCCTTTTAAATCTTCTTTGAAAATGGCAAAGAATGCTGCCATACATAAGGTAAATAAGCCAATAAAGGTGACCAAGTTGTGATACAACGCAGCGCCTGCAAAAATCGGTAATAAGCGTGCAAGCAGGAAAATTCCGGCTTTTACCATCGTGGCAGAGTGTAAATAGGCCGAGACGGGGGTCGGTGCCGCCATAGCATTTGGCAACCAAAAATGGAAAGGGAACTGCGCACTTTTAGTAAATGCTCCCATTAAAATTAATAAGAGTGTGGGCACAAAAAGCGGATGCTGCTGAATTTGGCTACTCATCGTTAGGATTTGATCAATCTGATAGGTGCCCGTGATTTGCGCCAACAGAACAAAACCACCCAGCATACATAAACCACCCATACCTGTAATGGTCAAAGCCATTCGAGAGCCACGCTGAGCTGCGTCGTAATTGCTCCAATAACCAACCAAAAGGAAAGATGAAATGCTGGTAAGTTCCCAGAAAATAAGCAATAAAATTAAATTATTAGACAATGAAATGCCGAGCATGGCAGCCATGAACAGCATCAATAAAAAATACAGTTTACTGAGCGAATTCTTTGGACTTAAATAATAGTAGGCATAGATATAAATTAAGGTGCCGATCCCGGTAATGAGCAGGGAAAACAATAAGCCCAGTGCATCAAGACGGAAACTGAAATCAATGCCAACTTGAGTGAGCCATGGCCATGTTTGAATGATGGTTTTGCCATTAAATACATCTTGAGCCTGACTCAATAATAAAACTAAACTGCTGAGGCTGACGCCAATCGCCCCTAAAGCTGTTACCCCGCGAGAGAATTGCTTCAACCACGAGACAAGTGTTGTGCCTAGTATTAACGGTAACAATATAATAATCGGTAGCACACTCGTATCCATTGTCATGATTAGGCGGTGAAACCTAGGTGTATTTCATCTTTCAAGGATTACAGGACAGCAAAGAGCAGTCCAAAAATTCAATCTTGAAAGCCATGTGTGTCAAAAAAAATTAAAAACAAGCTGTGTTGCGCAACTCGTGAAGCGATAGCAATTTCCGATGTTACTATGAAAATTGCAAATAAAACCGATCATATTACATGCGTAAAACAACATCAATCTTTTTTATGACCCACTTACACATTATACGCCTGACGAAACTGTCTAGACATCTATTGCGGCCTTATTGCTGAATATTTAAACATCGAGGCTATGGATTACACTCAGTCAATCAACCTCAGTATTTTTAACTCAGCGGTTGGATCGTAATGTCCTGATCACCCCGCTGTGATAAAGCCCTTACCAATTCTTGTTGCTGTTGCTCGGTCAGTTGTGTCTGGATTAACTGCAACATGTGCTGGGTGATATCCGGATTATTCAGCGGCTCATTTAATTCAATCTCTTCAGTTTTAGGTGGAAGCGATGGTTTAGATCCGAGTTGCAACTGCTGATAAATTTGATCATAGGTTTCTTGTAGTTTTTCAGGCTGAATCTCACTGAGCTTTTTATTCTGTAATTGTAAGCACTGAAAGCGAGAAGCCTGTTCCATCAGTTCAGGACGGTTGCCGCTGGCAATGATTTGGAGTCGTGGAAACGCTTGATTTAAACGGGTCAAAATCACTTGAGTCATGTTTTGATCGAGTTGGTGGTCTATGGCGTCGATCAATAAAATACCGTCACCTTCTTGGCATGGATATAAGCTATGAGGATTGAGTAGACAGAGGCGACGCACAATATCACCAATTAAGGCCACAAGGTTGCGCACACTATTTGACAGCTGTTGAAATAACATGTCTTTGCCTTGATAGCAGACCATTAACTGTAATTTGGGGTGATATTGCAGATAAATATTGGTCACATCGGGCAACACGGTCTCTAAAGCTTGTTTTAATGATCTGAGTGACGGCGCGTGTAGATCGGCCTGAGCTTGTGCTAGTTTTTGCCCAAAAAGTGGCGTGTCTGATGCGTTGGATGTATCTGCTTGGGTTTTAGGATGTAATAAATTTTGAATTAATTCGGCACTTTGCGCATTTTCGATGTCGGATATTTCTCGGAACCACTCAAAAAAACGAATAAACGTGGTAAAGGGAATGGCCGAGATTTCATAGGCATGTGAAGTCTGAAAAATAGCAGGATTGTTTTTATTAAGAATATTCACATCGTTGACGAAGCGTTCAGCAGGGTAATAAGCAATGAGCGGCAATCCTTGTAACGGATCAGCTTTGAGGGCTTTTTGATACAGTGCAACCATCGATTCTAATTGCTGTGTTTCGGCCTTACTGAGGCCGACGCCTTGACTGTTTAAGGTTTTGTACAATTGCCATGAACAACATTGTGGGTCTTGGTCTTGTTGATCACTTGAAAGCTGAAATGAGCCAATGTCTTCGGGAAAACTGACTTGAATATCAAGTTTCGATTGCAGGCGATTTAACATGATGTCTTGATCGAGCATCACCACGCCTGCGGTGCGTAAATCTTTATAACGTGCAGCGAACCAAGTGAGGGCCTGATAACTAAAGCGTAGTAGGGAGGTTTTTCCAGAACTTTGATCACCCAAAATTAAGGTGATCGGCAGATCGTGGTAATTAAAATTGAGGGTGATATCAGTAAAATGAAGGGTGTGCTTGAGTTGGATCGATTGTAATTTCATGGTGCACCTTTTACTGATTTATTGTTTATTCACCTTTTTCATCATACTAGCTGACCGCTTGTGCCAAAGATTTGGGCATTTGACGTTTTAAGTGCTGCATCAAGTCATAAATATGATGGATATTTAAACTTACTTTAGCACGTGTGCAAGCCACGTAAAGTAACCGTAACTCTTCGTCACTAATTTTATAATCTTTATCGTTGAGCTTAAATTGGTAGTCATCTTCAATATGTACCCGATCCCATTCTAAACCTTTGGCTTTATGGGCGGTCGAGATGATGTAGTCGGCTTGATCAATCGGGGTGATTTTCGCCAGCGCCTTTTTCAGTGGGTCAGTACCGTGGTCATCGACCAACTTCACTAGCGGTTTAATATCGCTGCCGTCATTGGTTTCACAATATTCATGCACATCATGCCATGAGTTAAACCACGCAAGCTCTGGGACATCGACTACGCGCTTGCCTTGCTTGAGCATGGCTGCAGCATCGACAAAACGATTGAGTCGCGCGTGATCTGCTTGCAGGCTAACTTTTTCGCCCTTAACCAAACCCGCCAATAACAGTTCCATCGCACGTGCATTGGTACGACATAAAATGGCATCGCGCATCTTGGTATGTGGTTTATTGACCACTTTAGAGTTGAGCTGCGGATTACCCAATAAAGGCACGGTTTCGTTCAATGCGCCCAGTAGAGCATTGGCATTCAAGGCAATTTCTTCACCAAAACGGAAAGACGTGGTTAAACGGGATTCGGGTAAAGGGAGTTGCTGCATGGCATTGACTGCGCCACGCCATGCATAAATTTGTTGATGCGCATCGCCAACATAGATGACTTGGGTATTCCGCTGTTTCAGTAAAATCCCTAGCATTAGCGGGTCAGCATCTTGAGCTTCATCGAACAGCACATAATCCGCAGGAATATTCGGTTCAGACAAAGCCCAAAGTTTTAAATAAATATCGTGTCCAATCCCTGCTGCATGGTTCGGATCAATCGACTCTAACCAACGACGTTCAATGGCAGGATATAAATGCTTTTGTAAGCTTTCGATATCGTCAGGATGCAGCCAACTCGGTGCTTGGAGATGTCGTGGGGCAGGGTACTGTGAACTGGTCGAACAGAAATAACTAACAGCATTTGCTACTAGACTCGCCAAACGCGAAGGCATGAGTACATATTTTTCATAACGACCGCCCATCATACGACGTAAGGTGATCGGTTCTAGTCGATATTCTTTGGCAATAAAACTCGGACTTAAACGTGGTAGACGTAGTTTGTCAGTCACTCCACGTGGAACACTACGATAAGCCAATGAGTGGAAGGTTCGACAGTCGACATTTTGATGAAAACGATTCTGTGCTTCGGTGGCAATGGCTTTGTTAAAGGCCAAGTACATGCCACGCCGCTGAGGCATGGCATCACTGATCATTTGCAGTGTGGTTGTTTTACCTGTGCCAGCATAGGCAATCACTTTAAATGATTTACCAAGACGTGCGTTATCTATGGCGGTGGCCTGCTCATAGGTCGCGGTCGGTTTTTTAAGATCTGGCACGGTTGCGTCTTAGTGCTGACGGTTGGCTTTTTCAACCAAACCGGAAAGGCCTTGACGACGAGCGAGTTCGTTAAGTACCAATTGAGGATCAATATCGAAATAACCCAACATCACAATGGTATGGAACCAAAGGTCTGCTACTTCGTAAATCAAATCGTTTTTGTTGTCTTCATTGGCTTCGATTTTGAAATCTTTAGCGGCAATGATGGTTTCAACACTTTCTTCACCGATTTTTTCTAAAATTTTATTCAGGCCTTTATGGTAAAGCTTTGCCACATAAGAGGACTCAGGATCAGCTTGTTTGCGTTCAGCCATCATTTTACCTAAGTAGTCGAGTACTTCGACTTGCTCAGATTGCGCATTGGATGCATTCATCGCAAGGGTATGCGGATTTGCTGATTTTACACCATAAATTGCAGCAGGATCTTTCAATTGCGCATCGACAATTTCCCAGCCATTGGCAGTAAGCTTGCGGTAGAAGCATGACTCACGGCCGGTATGGCAGGCAATGCCGCCATGCTGTTCAATTTGTAGCACAATCACGTCAGCATCACAGTCCAAACGGATTTCATGTACGGTTTGGAAATGGCCAGATTCTTCACCTTTATGCCATAACTTATTGCGTGAACGTGAAAAGTACACCGCTTGATTTTTTTCTGCAGTTTGCGCCAACGCTTCACGGTTCATCCATGCCACCATCAATACGCGCCCGCTTTGATGATGCTGTGCAATAGCAGGCACTAAGCCTTGTTCGTTAAATTTTACTTCATCGAGCCATTGCAGGTTGTTCATGAGGATTTCACCAATTCAAAAATCAAAAAATAAATGCCGCAGCATTTGAGCAGCACTATAGTGTAAGCCATCAAGAGAATGATGGGGAGTTAATTCTTAATCAAATTTTAAATTGCGCAGTTCAGCCGCAGAATCATCTGCAGGCTTTCGGGCAATGTCAGCATAATTCATGTGCCCAAATGCACCCGTTTTTAAGCCGGAAATCGTAATCGCCATTTCTTTGCGGAAAAACGGCAGCTGATACATAGCACTAAATGAAAAATCACGGAGCGGTGCTGTCCAGCGATGATGTGATTGATAAAAAGGAGTCAGCAAGCGACTAAAAAATTGGTAAAATCGCACGGAGGACAACCGTAGCTGATGATACTCCTGCCAGAGGTTTTGCAGTGAGGAGTCCTGTTGATATTGAAGCAGAGCTTGACTGATGGCCCATGCATCGAGCAAAGCCATATTGGCGCCTTGTCCAAGCTGTGGACTCATGGCATGAGCAGCATCGCCTAATATGCCGATACGACCTTCACCAAGTTTGCACAGCACCACATCACGATAATTGGCAGATAGCCATTGTTGCGGATCATCTGGATGTGGAATCACATGCGCTAACCATTCTGCAACACTAGGCCAGCGTTTCGAAACTTCAAGCAACCATTGCTGCTGTGCGTTCTTGGTTTTTAAGAATCCCTCTAAATCTTCTGTAGGTAGACTCCAGAAAATGCTCGAAAGGCGCTGTTCAGGCTGCGTTGGAATTGCTCCCGTTGGCATCACACCCATCATGATATTGGAACGGTCATAGAACTGATGCAAGATCTGCAGATTGAGTACTTCGCATTCAGGCACGATGATCCACTTCGCCCCCCAAGGATAGGCTTGGTTGAGCTTTTCCCACGCTTTAGGACGTAAATGGCTGGGTGCACCATTGGCGATCAGCACGAGATCAAACTGACGTTGAAAGGATTGATCTGCGGACTGCCCAATTACGTTTATACCCTCACTGGATTCTTGAAGTTCATGCACTTCATGCGCCATACACCACTCAACGTGTTGAGGATATTCACGGACTTTGGATGCGAGGACATGACAGAGCGTGGCACGGTGAATGCCGAGTCCATATGAACGTTCATCGGCTTGACGATAATGACTGTTTATCAGCAAGTCGCCGCCAGCCAGTTGACCTTCCAGACCTGTTACCACAGCACCTAGGCTTAAGGCATGTTCCAAAATGCCTAAATGTTCGAAAACCGCCAGCCCGGCGGGTTGTAATAATAATCCTGCGCCCACAGGTTCAAGTTGTGAGACTTTTTCATATAAGCAGATTTGATGGCCTTGATTAGCAAGCATTGCTGCAGCAGTCAATCCCGCAGTACCTGCACCGACGATGGCAATGTTTTGAGTTTTCATTGTTATAAAAGTTGATTTTATCTCAGCCCAATGTAGCAAAGTTGCCGCATAAAACCCAATAAAAAAAGCCCTCAAAAGGGCTTTTTAAAGGGTGAGTCAGGTCTTACCAATGTTCACCAGGGAATAGGCGAGCATATGCTTTTTGTACCCAATTGAGTTTTTCTTGCTTACCAATAGACGCTGAAGAGCTTGGGAACAGGTTATAACCAATCGACATGAGTTTATTGTTAATGTCAGGAGCAATGGAGTAGGTGATCGAAGCCAAACGGCCCAAATTGGTTGCGACTTTCTTCGGACGTTTCACGATGGCATAGGCAATCAGGTCGGTTGCTTGTTCTGGAGAAAGGGTTGGTACGTATTTATAAATTTTGGTTGGGGCGATCATTGGTGTGCGCACCAATGGCATGTAGACCGACGTGATGGCAATATTATGCGAGTGAACTTCAGCACTTAGGCAACGACTGAAAGCATCTAATGCGGCTTTAGACGCAACATATGCAGAGAAGCGCGTTGCATTGGCCAATACACCAATCGAACTGATGTTGATGATATGACCTTCACGGCGAATCATCATTTTCGGCAGTAAATTCATCACCAAACGTACCGCGCCAAAATAGTTCAACTGCATAGTACGTTCAAAATCATGGAAACGATCAGTTGATTCATGCACGGCACGGCGAATAGAACGGCCAGCGTTATTAATTAAAATGTCAATATGATCGACGGAAGCGAGAATTTGTTGTGCCACAGCATCAATGGATTCCATATCATTGAGGTCACATGGGAAAACATCAGCTTTACCGCCAGTGGCTTCAATTTCAGCTTTTACGGCATCAAGAGTTTCTTTGGTACGTGCAACCAATAGAACATGTGCGCCTGCGTTGGCAAGGCGATGCGCTGTGGTTAAACCGATACCACTTGATGCACCGGTGATTAAAATGGTCTTGCCGTTGACACGGTCAACGAAACGTTTCTCAAGTCTTGAATTCACGATGAGGTTCCCTGTTAAATCAGTTTTATTGTATTCATTTATCGGCCCGACAATGCTATGTGCAGGGCTGTTTTAAGTCAGCGGTATGATAGCGTTTTATTAAAAAAAAGCCATATGATAAGTAATTGATAATAAAATAATATTTAGAGTTTTTACTCTAAATTAAAATCCCTATTTACTCATTTTTTAACACATAAATATGTGAAAGAGAAGTGCTTTTATCCACATCGTTGCAACCTAAAAAAGTCGATTTTCAAGATAAATAAAATTGTAAATAAATATAGAAGCAGGGCCATAGATGCGCAAAATTGAAAGGCGGATAATGTGGGGGTGGTTATTTAATTGAAATGGAAATAAAAACAGGCCTTAAAAATAAGACCTGTGGATTGTGCACTTGTGGTTTAAACAGCAGCTAAGGCTTGCTCTAAGTCGGCAATCAAGTCATCTGCATGCTCGATCCCAATCGATAAACGAACCATATCAACGCTGACACCGGCTGCTTTGAGTTCATCTTCATTGAGCTGGCGATGTGTCGTGGTCGCAGGATGGCAAGCTAAACTTTTGGCATCACCAATATTCACAAGGCGAGTAAATAACTGCAACGCATCGATGAAACGCGTGCCGCCTGCAAGGCCATCTTGAACTCCAAATGAAAGAATCGCAGATGGTTTGCCTTTGACATATTTTTGCGCCAAAGCATGCTGAGGATGGTCTTTTAGGCCAGCGTAGTTGACCCATTTTACTTTTGGATGCGCTTGTAAATATTCCGCCACTTTTTGCGCATTTTCAGTATGACGTTCCATGCGCAGGCTTAAGGTTTCCAAACCTTGTAAGATCAAAAACACATTGTGCGGGCTGATCGCAGCGCCTGTATTACGCAGCGGGACCACGCGCGCACGGGCAATGTAGGCTGCGTCACCTAAGGCTTCGACATAATTGACCCCGTGGTAGCTTGGATCAGGGGTGTTGAGTGATTTAAAGCGTTCAGGGTATTTGCCCCAAGGAAATTTGCCGCTATCGACGATGATGCCACCGATCGAATTACCATGACCGCCAATATATTTTGTGAGTGAGTGCACCACGATGTCGGCACCAAATTCAAATGATTTTTGCAGAACAGGTGTGGCAACAGTATTGTCTACGACTACAGGTATGCCAAATTCATGCGCAATTTTCGAAATTGCTTCGAGGTCAATAATATTGCCCAATGGGTTACCAATAGATTCGACAAAGACCAACTTAGTTTTGTCATCGATGAGGCTACGCAGCGCTTCAGGGTTTTGATAATCAAAGAAGCGAACTTCAATGCCTTGTTTCGGCAGGGTGTGGGCAAACAGGTTATATGTGCCGCCGTACAGGGTCGAAACAGAAGCGATATTGTCGCCCGCTTCAGCAATGGTTTGAATCGCATATGTAATGGCAGCCATACCTGATGCCAACGCCAGTGCGCCTATACCGCCTTCGAGCGCTGCAACACGCTGTTCAAGTACCGCCGTGGTTGGATTCATAATGCGGGTATAAATATTACCCTGAACTTTTAAGTCAAATAAATCAGCACCATGCTGCGTGTTATCAAACGAATATGATGTTGTTTGATAGATCGGAACTGCAACAGCTTTGGTGGTTGCTTCCGGGGTATACCCCGCGTGAATTGCTAAAGTTTCGTCTTTATATGTCATGATTACATCATCTAAGTGAGCTAATTTTTTAAATAGTCTATCATTTATATATATGAATAAAAGTGCTTTATTTATAAAATGAATATCATAATTATTCATATTGTTGAAAAATTTTCAGCTAAAGATGAGCGAAATCATGCTTAAAAACGCATGTTTAAATTTTGTTCGCCATTAAACTTGTAACAATGCATTGAAGGCGTGTGCGAAACCTTATTTTTTCACGACTTTATGCGTATAATAGCCGATTATTTTTTCGCTCAATTGAGCAGGGGCAACTTTGTGTTGTTCCGTATATGTTTTGACTATTGAGGAGTCCTAAGTGGCCCAATATATTTACACGATGAACCGTGTGTCGAAGATGGTTCCGCCTAAGCGCGAAATCCTGAAAGACATCTCTTTATCATTTTTCCCAGGCGCAAAAATTGGTGTGCTTGGTCTAAACGGTGCAGGTAAATCTACCTTGCTTCGTATTATGGCGGGCGTAGATAAAGATTTCTCAGGTGAAGCACGTGCTCAACCGGGTATCAAAATTGGTTACCTTGAACAAGAGCCGCCATTGGATGAAAGCAAAGACGTTCGTGGTAACGTTGAAGACGGTTTACGTGAGCCGTTAGATGCTTTGGCGCGTCTTGATGAAGTGTTTGCAGAATATGCAGCAGAAGATGCTGACTTTGATGCACTTGCAAAAGAACAAGAGAAGTTAGAAGCCATTATCCATTCATGGGATGCACATAATATTGTGAACCAAATGGATCAAGCTGCAGCTGCGCTTAACCTTCCAGCTTGGGATGCAGACGTATCTAAACTTTCTGGTGGTGAGCGCCGTCGTGTTGCACTTTGCCGTTTGTTATTGTCTAAACCAGACATGTTGCTTCTAGATGAACCAACGAACCATTTGGATGCTTCATCAGTATCATGGTTGGAACGTTTCTTGAAAGACTTCCCAGGTACGATCGTTGCGATTACCCATGACCGTTACTTCTTGGATAACGTGGCAGAGTGGATTCTAGAGCTTGACCGCGGCATGGGTATTCCATACCAAGGCAACTACTCTTCTTGGTTAGAGCAGAAAAATGCCCGTTTAGAGCAAGAACAGAAGCAAGAAGAATCTTTTGCTAAAGCATTGAAAAAAGAACTTGAATGGGTTCGTTCAAATGCTAAAGGTCAGCAAAAGAAAAACAAAGCGCGTATGGAGCGTTTTGAAGAGCTTAACTCACGCGAATTCCAACAGCGTAACGAAACGTCTGAAATCTATATTCCACCTGGTCCACGTCTAGGTAATAAAGTTGTAGAAGTTGAAGGTATTAGTAAATCCTTTGGTGACCGTACACTTTATAAAGATTTATCGTTCGTTGTACCACCTGCTGCAATTGTAGGTATCGTGGGCGAAAACGGTGCGGGTAAAACCACACTATTCCGTATGATGACAGGCGAACAACAACCAGATACAGGTACAGTTACACTGGGTGAGTCTGTTAAAGTGGCTTATGTTGGTCAGATTCGTGACACCTTAGATGACAACAAAACTGTTTGGGAAGAAGTTTCTGGCGGTTTAGATATCTTGAAAATTGGTGAATACGAAATCGCATCTCGTGCGTATATCGGTCGCTTTAACTTCAAAGGTCAAGATCAGCAAAAACGTGTAGGTCAATTGTCAGGTGGTGAACGTAACCGTTTACAACTTGCGAAAATCCTGCAAATGGGTGCAAACGTCATCTTACTCGATGAACCGTCAAACGACTTGGATATCGAAACTTTACGTGCGCTTGAAGATGCCATTTTAGTATTCCCGGGTACAGTCATGGTGATCTCGCATGACCGTTGGTTCCTCGACCGTATTGCAACGCACATCTTATCATTTGAAGGTGAAACCCCTGAATTCTTCACGGGTAACTACCATGAATTTGAAGAATACCGTCGTAAACGTGATGGTGATGACCTTGTTGCAAAGCGTCAAAAATACCGCAAAATTGGTAACTAAGTTCCAGTTTTAAAATAAAAAACCAGCCTGCGGGCTGGTTTTTTATTGCGTGAGAAGCAATGACTATACAACAATGTCTTCATAGGCATGATGTAAGACGTAGTCTGCTTGTTCATGGCCTTGTGCAGCCGCTTTACTGAGCCAAAGCTCTGCAAGTTCATAATTGCGGTCTAAGCCGAGTTCTCCACGTAAATAACCGAGACCTAAGCGATATTGGGCATCTTTATGACCTTTTAATGCGGCACTTAAGAAATTCCACATGGCATTGCGATAGTCAGTAGGGGATTGGTCTGCTGAATCCATAGTATGGTGACTGAGAAAGTCTTGATGGTGTTGAGCCGCAAGAATTTCAAAATAAGTCCCTTGGGCGTAATCACCCTCGGCTTCTGGAATCGAAAGGTGCATTCCTTGCAACTTTGGATTCATCTGTTGTGACAACAGTGCATAGATTTTTTTCAGAGCTTGTATCATCATTGTTAAACTCCTTGTTGCTAAATATAACTACTTGATTAATAAAAATATTAATTGCAGTCATTCGTGCGCTGCGATGAATGATTTAATTGTTTTAAACAGATCACACTTAAGATGAAAATTAGCATGCTTGTCATGATATGTGAATAGGTGTTGAAAAATATTTATAAGTAATTTCAGTCATCTAGATCGCGAAAAATTAATTTGAATAAATTGAAAGAGGATGCAGAAAAAGCAGTTTTTAAGCTTGAAGGTAAAACGTAGTACTGAAGGTTGAATAATGTAATTTTATTACGTTTACTGCACCTGTTAAGCTCAAGGCTGAAGAATATATAATTTATAAAGGTCAGAAAATAATGAGTGAGCATCATGGGCATGACCACAGCCATGCCGTTGTGACGGAAGGGAATGTCAAAAAATTAAGTTTTGCCTTAGCACTGACCACGACGTTTTTGATTATTGAAGTCATTGCAGGATTTATGACGCAAAGTTTGGCGCTATTGTCAGATGCGGCACATATGTTCACCGATGCCGCAGCCCTTGCCATAGCATTGGTCGCGATCAAAATTGGCAAGCTTCCTGCTGACAACAAACGCACCTTTGGCTATCAGCGTTTTGAAATTTTGGCAGCCTTGTTTAATGCCTTGATGCTATTTGTGGTGGCGATTTATATTTTGTATGAGGCCTATCAGCGCTTTTCAACGCCGCCGGAAATTCAAAGTATGGGCATGATGATGGTCGCCGTTATTGGTTTGATCATTAACTTAATCTCGATGCGTATTTTATTTTCCAGTTCACAAGAAAGCTTGAATGTGAAGGGGGCGTATCTAGAAGTGTTGAGTGATGCTCTAGGTTCGGTTGGTGTAATTATTGGTGCAGCGATTATTTATTTTACGGGCTGGATGTGGGTCGATACACTAATTGCGGTGCTCATTGGCTTTTGGGTTTTACCAAGAACTTGGATTTTATTAAAACAAAGCATCAATATTTTATTGGAAGGTGTACCAGAAGAAATTGACATAGAAAAGTTACGCAATGATTTATTGGCACTCAATGGGGTAGAGAGTATTCACCAGTTAAAGGTCTGGGCAATAACATCAAAGAATGTGCATTTGACAGTTCATCTCTTTGCACCTGAAGCCGATCGTAATGCCTTGTATTTTGAGGCGATTGAAATGTTGCAACATGAACATGGAATCACGGAGATGACATTACAAATCGAAGAAGATGAATGTGTGGTACACCAACATACCCAAAAGTCTGATCATGCACATGGGCATCATCAAGATGATCACGCGCATTCTCATGATGAATCACATCAGCACTAACGCTGATGTAATTTAAATGGCCGGCTTAGATTTCCCACTCATGATTACATTCGCGGCATTTCCATTTTTTCTGTGATTGCATAAAACCTTGCATTGAAATTTTGAAATCTGGCAGGTCGCGATAGAACATGAAGCCAGCAATCAAGCAAGCAATAAATACAACAACAGTCGCAGTTTGTAATGTAGTGCCTGCACCGTCACCAAAAATCCACATTGCGATGCTGATAATCACCAACAGTAAAAGAATAAATACCGCAGGGATGAGGATAATCAGGCTTTTAGGCACGACAGGACGAGCAACAGGCTGGCCTGCTTGCGCAAGAGGCATAATTTTAGGGCTTTGACATTTAGGGCAACGGTATTGCATTGCAACTCCATAATTTTAATCTATGGTTTATTTTAATCAGAATGACGCAGAAAGCAAAAATACCGTAAATTTAAATCAGATAAAATTTAGGCAATAAAAAACCCAAGTCATAATGCTTGGGTTTTTTATAAGATGATTTGCATCACCTTGAATATGGCGTCCCTACGGGGATTCGAACCCCGGTTACCGCCGTGAAAGGGCGATGTCCTAGGCCTCTAGACGATAGGGACAATTTGAGGCAACTTAGAGTTGGTTGACACCATCTCTCGGTATGGGCGCTATATTAGGGGGATAACGCCCATCCGTCAACTAAAAAATCAATTAAGCTTCATCAACTGCATCATTTTTCGGCAGTTTTAAGCTTTCATTGAGTTTTTCCCATGCTTTTGTTTCTTTTTTACTCGGGCCGCCCACAATTTCAAGTGCATGACGTAAGCGAGCAAAGGTTAAATCAGGACCAATGGTTACCATCGATTGCATAACCGGTGTCGAAGATGTCGAACCAGCAATAGCAATAAAGAAGGTTGGCATGAAATCACGAAGTTTAATGTCCATTTGGTTCGCCAAATCCATCAAAGTTTGGCTGACGGTGTCATTGTTCCAAGTGAACATGCTTTCTAGACGCCAAATGGCAAATTGAAGGCTTTGACGAACTTGTTCTTCGGTCAATTTTTTGCTTTCAAACTGTTCTTTGCTGAGTGTTGGGAATTGGTTAAAATAAAAACCTGCCCAATTCACTGCTTCAGACAATAAATTAATACGCGGTTGAATCGCAGCCGCAATTTCTTCCAAGGTATTACGATCTGATTTCCAAGCCAGTAGGGTATCGAGCAATTGACCCGGTGTTAAACCTTTAATCCATTGACCATTTAACCAGTTTAGCTTTTCAACATCAAAGATTGGACCGCCTAGTGATACACGTTGAATGTCAAAGTGTTCAATCATTTCAGCCAAAGTGAATTTTTCACTTTCATCCGGCATTGACCAGCCCATACGGCCTAAATAGTTCAATAATGCTTCAGGTAAAACGCCGATGTCTTTGTAGTAGTTAATTGACGTTGGGTTTTTACGTTTAGACAGTTTTGATTTATCTGGGTTACGTAACAGCGGCATGTGGCAAAGTACAGGCATGTCCCAACCAAAATATTTGTACAATAATTGGTGTTTAGGCGCAGATGGAATCCATTCTTCACCACGAATCACGTGAGTGATTTCCATTAAATGGTCATCAACCACGTTTGCCAAGTGATACGTCGGTAAACCATCGGTTTTCAGTAGAATTTGCATGTCGACTTGCGCCCAAGGAATTTCGACTTCACCACGAAGTAAGTCGTTAAATTTACAAATCCCTTCTTCAGGCACTTTCATACGAATGACATGCGGTTCACCAGCAGCCAAACGCTGTGCCACTTCTTCTGCAGTGTGTTTTAAGCCACGACCGTCATAACGCGGTGATTCACCACGTGCTTGTTGTTCCGCACGCATTTGATCGAGTTCTTCTGCTGTTGCGAAGCAGTAGAATGCATGGCCTTTTTCAACCAGTTCCAAAGCATATTGTTTATAAATGTCCATACGTTCAGATTGACGGTATGGCGCATGAGGGCCACCTACATCTGGACCTTCTGACCAGTTCAAACCTAACCAACGCAATGAATCTAAAATCATTTTCTCAGATTCTGGGGTAGAGCGCAGTTGGTCTGTATCTTCAATACGAAGAATAAATTCACCGCCATGTTGCTTCGCAAAACATAAGTTAAACAATGCAATATAAGCAGTCCCAACATGCGGGAAACCAGTAGGAGAAGGTGCGATACGAGTACGAACAGTCATAATCAGCTTTTAATCAGAATGTAAATTGGGATCTATTATAACGAAAAAGCCTGATCACTTAATGCTTAATTCAACATTGAATGATCAGGCGTTTTTTAGTATTTTTTAGACGACAGTAGGGGAACTCGTCTAAAACAATAGCTTGGACAGCATCAGTATGCTGATGTCGTTATGAGTTGCTACCAGAAAAAATGGCTTGAACAAAACGAGAAAAACTTTGGTTTTGTGATGCAAAGAAACTTTGAGTCGGTGCTGCTTTAATAGACGTAAGTACTTTTAAATTATCGTCTGTACGGCCTTTACC
Organism: Acinetobacter sp. YH12045; assembly: GCF_013419925.1. Classification (NCBI taxonomy): domain Bacteria; kingdom Pseudomonadati; phylum Pseudomonadota; class Gammaproteobacteria; order Moraxellales; family Moraxellaceae; genus Acinetobacter; species Acinetobacter sp. YH12045. Next base: position 117,570 of record NZ_VOZE01000005.1, read on the forward strand.
TTCAGATTTTTGCTGATTAATCGCTTTTTCGATCAATGAGGTACGTTCAGCAGGCATCGTAAGTTTGTTATTCGATGCGGTGCTGGTTGCAGCACACAAAGCAGTCTGTGCAGTAACGCTTAAACTTAAGCCTAGGCATAGTGCGTATGAAAATTTCATGTCCAAATCTCCCCCTAGTTTTGGTGATGGAACTTTTTATTTGCAAAATAGTTTTAATATTTAGACTACGATTTAACCATCTTTCGTAATTAAAAAGTAGAACTACGTCACAATTTTTACAAAAAAACTAAAAAAGTCTGTACTGGGATTACCTAAATAGACTGTTTTCTCCAGATTTTCGGATGTTTTAGCAAACAACTATGAAGATAGCATGGAGATTGCTTCTGATTGTTGCTGTATTAGCAGAATTAAAGCTTTAAATACGTTATTTTTAGATATCTTTAAAACAGAAATAGATTTGAATTTATATTATAGATAGCTGATTGTTAAAGTTATTTTTGATTTATATAGTGCTCTCAAGATCAATTTGAGTTTGAGCAGATGAAAAAAATAATAGCATCGGGCATTTTCGCTTTGTTGGGTGGAGTGGCGGTACAGGTGTATGCCGCAAAAGATTTCTTAAATGTCTCATATGACCCAACACGTGAGTTTTATCAGGAATATAACCAAGAATTTGGACAATATTGGAAAAAACGTACAGGACAAGAGATTAACTTTAAACAATCACATGGTGGTTCTGGCAAACAAGCTCGTGCAGTAGCAACGGGTTTACAAGCAGACGTTGTCACTTTGGCATTGGCCAATGATATTGATAAAATTGTGGCGACTGGACAAATCAATAAAAATTGGCAAAAACAATTTCCACATAATTCTGCACCGTATACCTCAACTATCGTATTTTTGGTGCGTAAGGGCAACCCGAAAAAAATTAAAGATTGGAATGACCTGACCAAACCGGGTGTTGAAATTATTACGCCAAATCCAAAAACAGGTGGGGCACCGCGTTGGATCTATTTATCAGCTTGGGGATATGCTTTAAAACAACCGGGTGGAAATGAGGCCAAAGCCAAAGAATTGGTGAAAAAACTCTATAGCAATGTCAAAGTATTGGATTCTGGTGCACGTGGTTCGCTCACGACCTTTGCTGAGCGTGGCATTGGAGATGTCTTACTATCTTGGGAAAATGAGGCACTATTAGCGACTCAGGGCCTAGGCAAAGATAAATATGACATTGTTTATCCGTCTATTTCGATTTTAGCTGAACCTTCAATGGCTGTAGTAGATAAAACCGTCGACAAAAATGGTAATCGAAATTTGGCGAAGGGTTATTTAAACTATCTATATTCACCTAAGGGCCAAGAGCTGGCAGGTAAATATTTCTTCCGCCCTCGCGATGCAAAAGCCACAGCAAAATACGCTGCTCAATTCCCGAAAGTTCAAACCTTTACCATTGATAAAGTGTTTGGAGGTTGGGCAAAAGCGCAAAAGACACATTTTGTGAATGGTGCGATTTTCGATCAAATCTATAGTGAAAAGAATAAAGAGTAAGTCTGCAAATAAAGTTGATTGGTGTAAAAACGGATAATTGGGGTTATCCGTTTTTTGCATATGTAATGCATAAAAATCTATATATAGGGAATAAGTAGATTGTTTTTGTGTATTTTAATATGAAAAACAAACAATTAAATTCGCTGCGTTAGCTGTATCTAGTAAAGGGTCTAAACTTGCTGCAATTGCGATTTATGACTTTATTTCATATATTTAGCAGTATTGAATATAACTTTATGCTGGCTGTTATGAAAACTCAATTTAAGGCGTGGCTCAGTGCTGCGTTGCTTGTCACTGGTGTTGCTTTCTCAGCGTCTGCTCAGGCCGCTGATCGTGAATTTTTAAACGTTTCTTATGATGCAACGCGTGAATTTTATGACGAATTTAATAAGTCATTTGGTGCATATTGGAAAGAGCGTACGGGTAAAACGGTCGCATTTAAACAATCACACGGTGGCTCAGGTAAACAAGCCCGTTCTGTGGTTGACGGTTTAAAAGGTGATGTCGTGACTTTGGCCTTGGCCAATGACATCGAAGAAATTGTGAAGTCTGGACAGATTCAGCCGGGATGGCAAAAAGAGTTTCCACATAACTCAGCGCCATATACGTCAACGATTGTCTTCATGGTGCGTAAGGGCAACCCGAAACATATTAAAGATTGGTCTGATTTAACCAAGCCGGGCGTACAAATTATTACCCCGAACCCGAAAACTGGCGGTCTCCCACGTTGGGTTTACTTGTCAGCTTGGGGTTATGCTTTGAAACAGCCGGGTGGTAATGAAGCGAAAGCCAAAGATTTCGTGGGTAAGATGTACCATAACGTAAAAGTGATGGACTCTGCGGCACGTGCATCGATGACTACTTTTGCTGAACGAGGCATCGGTGATGTGTTATTGACTTGGGAAAACGAAGCTTTAGTTACGCAAAAAACTTTGGGTAAAAACAAATTTGATATCGTATATCCATCGATGTCGATTTTGACTGAGCCTTCAGTGGCAATCGTAGACAAAACTGTCGATAAAAATGGTAATAAATGGTTAGCTCAAGGCTATATCAATTATCTTTATTCTCCATTAGGTCAAGAGATGGCAGCTCGTCATTTCTATCGTCCACGTAATGCAGCAGTTTTAGCAAAATATAAAACTCAGTTCCCACCTTTAAAAACTTTTACTATTGATGAAGTCTTTGGTGGCTGGGCAAAAGCACAACAAACACATTTTGTGAATGGTGCGATCTTCGATCAGATCTACAATAACAAGCGCTAATACATCGAAATCTAGGATTTGAGATGTTCAAAGACCTCCTTCGGGAGGTTTTTTAATGGATGGCAAAAAATAAAAACGGTTTTCTCTATAGAAAGTAATATTTCTGTACAAAAAGACGTTTGGAGCTTTGCTAAAACAAGGTAATAATGTGCAGTTACATTTTTAGCTGTGTTGAACGAACCCTTATGTCGCATATTTCTGTATTACTTCATGAAACTGTTGATGCTTTACTGGCAGATCGCAATACAGGAATTTTCGTAGATGGCACATTTGGGCGTGGTGGTCATACGCGTTTATTACTGTCTAAATTAGATGAAAACGCACGTGTTTATGCCTTTGATAAAGACCCGCAAGCGTTGGCAGTTGCAGCAGAATTAGAACAAGAAGATGCGCGTTTTAAAATCATTCACGCTAGTTTTGCCGATTTAAAAGAGGAACTGCGTAGTCGTGGTATCGACTTGGTAGACGGTATTATGGCGGATTTAGGGGTGTCATCTCCGCAGCTAGACCAAGCAGAGCGTGGCTTTAGCTTTATGAAAGATGGCCCACTCGATATGCGTATGGACAATTCACAAGGTCCAACAGCCGCAGAGTGGTTGGTTGATATTGAAGAAGAAGATTTGGCCAATATTATTTTTAAATATGGTGAAGAGCGTTATAGCCGCCGTATTGCCAAAGCGATTAAAGCGGCAGGGTATATTGAAACCACAGCTCAATTGGCCGAAATCGTGAAAGTTGCCCACCCTAAATGGGAAAAAAATAAACATGCAGCGACACGAACTTTCCAAGCAATTCGTATTGCTATTAACAAAGAACTCGACGATATTGATATTTTCTTACCTCAAGCGGTGGAGATGCTGAAACCTGAAGGCACTCTGGCAGTGATCAGTTTCCACTCTTTAGAGGATCGTTTAATTAAACAATTTATTCAAAAAGAATCTACACTTGCAGAAGACACAGGCTGGGGTTTGCCACAAAAACGCGAAGATACCCGCCGCTTAAAAAAAGTGTCACGAATTAAAGCAAGTGAAGAAGAAGTTAAAGCCAATCCACGATCTCGTAGTGCTTGGCTTCGTGTGGCAGAGCGTTTAGCTTAAAAGGCAAAGAATGAAAACCGAAGCAATCGAAAAAAACTCTGATCAATCGCAGTCGAAGAAAATCATTACATACGGCATTTTATTGCTCTTGGTTTTTGTGAGTGCGATTATGGTGGTGTTTCAAGTCTTTGAATATCGCCAAGATTATCGTCAATTGAGTACCTATATGCGTGAAAGGGATGACCTCAATGCAGAATGGGGACGTTTGCTGATCGAACAACAAACTTTTGGTGCAACAGCCCAAATTGGGACACGTGCAGTTACCCAATTACGGATGTATTCGCCTCCTATTGCACAAACCGTTGTTATTTCATTGCCACAAACTCCTGAACAGAAAAAATAGGCTGCCGGTCACATGGTTGAAAAGAGAAACAAACAAATTCCACGTAAAAAACAGCAGTCTGTTACTGGTCGTACAGCCATTTCGGTGGAGATGTGGCGCTATCACTTGATGTGGGCAGTGGTTTTACTGTGCTTTATTGCATTGGTCGGGCGGGCTTTTTATGTACAAATCATCAACAAAGACTTTTTACAAAATAAAGCCAATGCCAAAATTTTAAGAACTGAAACCTTAAAAGCCATGCGCGGTGTAATCTATGACCGTCACGGTGTTCCTTTAGCCATTAGTACTCCGATCATGAAAATCGTGATCGATCCACGTGATTATTTTGACAATAAAAAACTCTTTGAAGAAATTACGGCCGAATTGGCTAAAGATCCAAACAATCGTAAGTTAAAACGTCAATTACCAGATAAAAATCTGAATTTAGATGAACTCGCTGATGCTGTAGGGATGGATCGTGCTGAATTGAGACGCAAAATGAATGAGCGTCCACGTTCACGTTATTTAGTTTTAAAGAAAGAAGTGCCACCACAACAAGCTGAATTGATCATGAAACGTGACTTTCAGGGGGTATATACCGAGAAAAACTATAAGCGCTACTATCCACAGCCTCAGCCAAACTCACAAATTATTGGTTTAACCAATAGTGAGGGTATGGGCATCGAAGGTTTAGAGATGCAATTGAATGAACGTCTTGCAGGTGTAGATGGTGCGCAGCAAATTGTCCGAGATAAAAAAGGCAACCGCGTTAAAGACCCTGAGATCGTGAAAGAGGTTGAGTCGGGTGAAAATATCACGCTGAGTATTGATTCACGTTTGCAATACATTATGTATCGTGAGTTGACTGCAGCCGGCGTAGCCAATAACGCACGTTCTGCAACCGCGATTGCCGTGGATGTCAAAACAGGTGAAATTTTAGCGATGACCTCTTGGCCGTCGTACAACCCGAATGATAAAAAAGGTGTCTTAAATAAAGATGCCATGCGTAACCGTGGTGCGATTGACTCCTTTGAGCCAGGTTCAACCATGAAGCCAATGACCGTGGCAATGGCATTGGAAAGCGGTAAATACACGGCAAATACGGTGGTAAATACCACACCGGGTTCTATGCGTGTAGGGAATCATACTATCCGAGATACGCATAACTATGGCCCTCTGACTTTGGGCGGCATTATTCAAAAATCGTCTAACGTCGGTGTGGCAAAAATCGCTTTATCTCTCCCTTATGAAACATTACCAACGTTCTATCAACGTCTTGGCTTTGGTCAACGTTCAGCGGTGAAATTCCCCGGTGAAAGTGCTGGTCTGATTTTGCCGAAGAGTAAATGGAATGTGTCAGAAGTAGCGACCATGGCTTATGGTTATGGTTTGAACGCTACAGTGCTCCAACTGGCTGATGCATATGCCATGATTGCCAACAAGGGCGTCAAAATGCCACTGAGCTTGTACAAGCTTGAGGAAAAGCCGAAAGGTGAGCAGATGGTTGACCCTAAAATTGCTGATCAAGTACTTTTAATGATGGAAGCAGTGACCTTGCCGGGTGGTACGGCACGTCAAGCCAATATTCCGGGTTATCGCGTGGCGGGTAAAACTGGTACAGCACATAAATTACGTGCAGACCGTAAAGGCTATTCGACTTCAGAATATCGAGCACTCTTTGCCGGTGTTGCACCAGTGAGTGATCCACGTTTGGCCATGATTGTTGTAGTGGAAAACCCGACAGGTCAGTATTACGGTGGTCTGGTGGCTGCACCCGTTTTCGCTCGTGTAATGCAAGAATCTTTACGTTTAATGAACGTACCATTAGATAAACCTTTAGACACTCCTAAGATCCAGTAATAGGTGATGAATGAAAATTACGTTTCAAGATCTATACACCGTTGAACAGCCCGCAGAATGGATGTTGCAATCCTTTCAGGGCTTCAATCTGGATAGTCGCAAAGTTACAGCAGGGCAAATATTTATTGCCCTGACTTCTTTTTCGCAACCTGAAAAAACAGCACAATTTGCACGTGCAGCGTTAGAGAATGGCGCGTTGGCAGTCATTTCAGAAACTGATTTGGGCTTGGATCAAAGTGTCGTGATCGCGGATGTGCGTCAATTGATGGGGCAGTGGCAAAAGCAATATTTACAGGCGACTCAACCGGTTCAAGCTGCACGAATTTTGGCAGTGACGGGTACTAACGGTAAAACCACGATCTCTCGTTTAATCGCTGAATTACTCATGCTGCAAGGCAAAAAATGTGCAGTGATGGGAACCACTGGTAACGGAATTTTACCGAATTTAGAAGCCTCTTCTCACACCACTTTAGATGCGTTACATATGCAAAATGCGTTGCATACCTATGCACTTGAAGGTGCAGAGTTTGCTGCCATTGAGGCAAGTTCGCATGGCTTAGAACAAGGTCGATTAAATGGCTGTGCAATTGAAATTGCCGCTTATAGCAATTTAAGTCGTGACCATTTGGATTATCATAAAACCCTTGAAGCCTATGCTGAAGCGAAATCACGTTTGTTTCAGTTTCCATCGCTCAAAGTTGCAGTCATCAATCTCGATGATGAACATGCAGAAGTGATGCTGAATGCCGCACGCCAAAACCCGGCTCAGCCTAAAATTTTGACTTATTCAACGCGTCAGGCTGCGGATTATCAAGTGACGGATATTCAATTCAGCTTAACGGGCGCACAATTTAAATTGCGTACTGCTCAAGCTGAATTTGTGGTGCAAAGTCCATTATTGGGACACTTCAATATTGAAAATATTGTGGCGAGCTTAATTTCAGCGGAGCAAGCGGGTTTTGACTTATCTGCCTTGATCGCAACTGCGCCCGAGTTAAAAGGTGCACCGGGTCGTATGCAAGTGATTCGTGATGATGAACGCCTGTTCGTGGTGGATTATGCACATACACCAGATGCTTTAGTTCAAGTGTTACAGACCTTAAAACGTCATGTATCGCAACAGTTATGGGCGGTGTTTGGCTGTGGTGGTGATCGTGACCGTGGTAAGCGTCCATTGATGACACAAGCGGCATTAAACCATGCAGATGTTGCGTTGATTACCTCGGATAATCCACGTACTGAAAACCCAGAACAAATTTTTGCAGATATGAAGGCTGGTATTGATTTTACTGGAAAAACTGTCCATGAAATCCATGACCGCCGTGAAGCGATTAAATTCGCAGTCAACCATGCGCAAGCGGGTGATATTGTGGTGATTGCTGGTAAAGGCCATGAAAACTATCAAGAAATTGATGGTGTTCGACATTGGTTTGATGATGTGGTGGAAGTGAAATCAGCGATTGATTCACAGCATCACAACACTGACTCGGCTTATCCAGCGCAATAGGAAACAGATATGCATACTTCAACGACCAGTACGGTTCCGTTAGAACCATGGACTGCCGAACAGTTGGTTCAAGCGACACAAGGTCACTGGCATAACAATCAAGCGCCGACAGGTTCTGTAAAACGAATTTTGACCGACTCACGTCATGCAGAGCAAGGTGACGCTTTTCTTGCCCTGAAAGGTGAGCGCTTTGACGCGCATGACTTCCTTGCTCAAGTGGCTGAAAAGGGTTGTGAAATTGCCATCGTTAGTCATCCTGTCGATGTGGATATTTATCAGTTGGTGGTTGCAGATACACGTTTGGCGCTTGGACATTTGGGTGCATTTCGTCGTGCCCAAAACCCAGCTTTAAAAGTCATTGCCTTGACAGGAAGCAGTGGTAAAACTACGACTAAAGAGATGCTCGGGAGTATCCTTTCTCGTCTTGCACCAACATTAATTACGCGCGGTAATTTAAATAATGACCTTGGCGTACCGATGATGTTACTTGAGTTGCGTCCAGAACATCAGTATGCCGTGATGGAGCTTGGTGCCAGTCATAAGGGTGAAATTGATTACACCTCAAATTTGGTACAGCCTCAGGTTGCCGGTATTTTAAATATTGGCACTGCTCATATGGGTGAATTTGGTGGGCGTGATGGCATTTGTCGTGCCAAGTCTGAAATTTATGCACATATAGCGAAAACAGGAACTTCGATTGTTCCTGCGGCAGATGATTTTACAGATGCCATTCGTCAAGCGGTGCAAACTGAGCAAGTAATGAGTTTTGGTCAGGGCGGGGATGTCTTTGCGACTGAGACGGAGCTTCAGGCTCAATCTTCACGTTTTATCTTAAATACGCCACAAGGTGCACGTACTGTTCAACTGCCATTTGCTGGTGAACATAATGTGCAAAATGCCACTGCAGCCGCAGCTTTCGCGTTGTCGATTGGTGTGAGTTTAGATGATATCGTTGTGGGGCTTGAACATGCGACAGGTGCCAAAGGCCGTCTAAACTTTATTCAACATAAAGATTATTTGTTTATTGATGATACTTACAATGCAAATCCAACCTCAATGCGTGCTGCTGCTGATGTACTTGCGCAGCAAGATGGCATCAAAGTCATGGTCATTGGGGATATTGGTGAGTTAGGTTCATCTGCTGCACAGCAGCACTACATGTTGGGACGTGATCTTGTCTCACACTCTGGTCTTCAATTTGTCGTTGCTGTCGGTGAGTTTTCACCTGCTGTGCAAGAAGGCGCGCGCAGTACACAATATGGTAAAAAATTACAGGCCTTTCTTACTCAAGAACAGGCTTTACCGTTATTAATTAGTCTAGTCAAAACACATCAGCCTCAGTCCATGAGTTTCCTGTTTAAAGGTTCTCGTTATACCCACATGGAAACTTTGATGGCTGAATTGATGGAGAAACTTTAATGCTGTTATGGTTATTTGAGCAGCTTGCGGGTTATCACAGCTCGTTTCAGGTTGTTCGTTATTTAACGCTTCGTTCGCTACTCAGTGTCTTAACGGCATTGGCCATTGGTCTGTTGCTTGGACCTGTGATGATCCGCAAATTGCAAGCTCTCAAATATGGTCAGGCAGTCAGTTCATTTGCACCTGAAAATCATGCCAAAAAAATGGGCACACCGACTATGGGTGGTGTGTTGATTTTACTGTCTATTGGGATTTCAACCTTACTTTGGGCCGATCTTTCAAACCCTTATGTATGGATTGTACTTGGCGTGATGGTGATCTTTGGTGCTGTTGGCTGGGCCGATGACTGGATTAAAATCCGTTATAAAGACAATGCCGGTCTACCTGCGAAGAAGAAATTCTTTTGGACTTCTGTGGCATCGTTAGGCGCCGGTATTGCACTTTATGTGATTGCGACACAGCAAGCAAACCCAGTACATACCTCAAATATGTTGGATCTGCTGATTCCATTCTTTAAAGAAATTAGCATTCCATTGTCTATTATTCCACTCGGTATTGGCTTTATTGTCTTTACTTATTTGGTGATTAACGGCGCATCTAATGCGGTGAACTTAACCGATGGTTTGGACGGTCTGGCGATTATGCCGATCGTTTTGGTTGCCGCAGGTTTAGGTGTATTTGCTTATCTGGCTGGTGATGTTCGTTTTGCCGATTATTTACATATTCCTTATGTGAAATACGCATCTGAACTTGTCGTGATCTGTGCAGCAATGATCGGTGCTGGCTTAGCATTCTTATGGTTTAATGCGCATCCTGCTCAAGTCTTTATGGGTGATGTTGGTGCTTTATCTCTAGGTGCGATGCTCGGTACGATCGCAGTCATGGTTCGTCAAGAAATCGTTTTTGCCATTATGGGCGGTGTCTTCGTGGTTGAAGCTATTTCTGTCTTCTTGCAAATTGGCTCGCTGCGTATGCGGAACAAGCGTGTATTCTTAATGGCACCGCTGCACCATCACTATGAGAAAAAGGGATGGCGTGAAACTCAGGTGGTGATTCGTTTTTGGATTATCACAATTATGCTGGTAGTTTTGGGTCTAATGACTTTAAAATTACGTTAAGCAAATAAATAAACGAAGCCGGCATTTGCTCCCACAGATGCCGGTTTTTTTATTTCAAAATCTAGTGGAGTAAATGATGAACCTGTTGATGTGTCCTGTATGCCGTGAAGCATTGAAACTCACAGAGCGGACATGGCGCTGTGAAAATAATCATAGCTATGATGTTGCAAAACAAGGCTATGTCAATTTACATGTGGTTCAGCATAAACACAGTAAAAACCCGGGTGATACGCCTGAATCTGTACAGGCGCGTCGAGCATTTTTAAGTGCAGGTCACTATGCACCTTTGCAACAGGCAGTAGTGGCTTTGATTCAAAAGTTACGTGTTGAAAACTTGTTGGATATTGGCTGTGGTGAAGGCTATTACACCAATGCGATGCAAGCTGAAGTATTACAGTGTGTGGGTGTCGATATCGCTAAAAATGCAGTGCAAGTCGCCGCTAAACTGAATAAAGAGGTGACTTGGGTGGTAGGGACAGGGGCGACCTTGCCTGTGTTAGATCACTCAATTGACTTGTGTACGAGTTTATTTAGTCCTATTCCTAAAGAAGAAATCCTTCGTGTGTTAAAGCCTGAGGGGCACTTGATGGTGGTTACACCTGCGCCAGAGCATCTTTATGCAATGCGTGAAGCCTTATTTGAAGAAGTAAAACCCCATGAACCGCATAAATTTGTGGAACAACTAGCTGCTGACTTTGAATTGGAAAGTGAGCAAGTAGTACAGGCGAAAATGTCACTTTCTCAGCAGGATCTCAAAAACTTAATTGCAATGACACCTTATGCCTATAAAGTCAAAGTTGAGCGTCGAGAAGCTCTAGAAAAAAATGAACAATTTGAGTTGCAAGCGCAGTATCAAATTTATCTCTTTAAAAAGAAATAATGCATTGGAAGTGATAAAAAAAGCCCTCGTTTGAGGGCTTTTTTTATGCAGCTTATTTACTGAACTTGATCGATGAGATGATCAAGTGCGTCAGTTTTATGCTCTGTACCTTGTGGTTTAGGCTGCATTGGTGGTGGCGCAGTTCGAGTAGGTGCAAGATTGGTTTCAGCAGCCCCTGGAAGATCTTCAAAATCATTTTGCGTAGCCTGTGTTTTTGGTACAACAGGAGCAGGACGATACAGCGGTTGAGCCATCGGCGGCGTTGCTGCACGATCTTGTTCAGGTTGACCTTGAGTCGCTTTAGCTGAATTGCGATTGATTGGATTCTTGGCATGGGTGTCTAAACGCACCCAAGCTTCAGGTGTACCTTTAAGTGATTTCGCCATAAAATCTGACCAAATCGGCAATGCTGCAACACCCCCATATTCACGGCGACCTAAAGTAGAGGGTTGGTCAAAACCGACCCAAGCCACAGTGACCAATTTTCCATTAAATCCAGCAAACCACGCGTCTTTTGCATCATTGGTTGTACCGGTTTTACCACCTAAATCACCGCGACCAATTTTTAATGCCGCACGACCTGTACCGTGTTGGATCACGTCACGCAAGATGTTCGCCATATCAAAGGCCGAACTTGACTTCAAAATTCGCTGAGCTTGTTTATAGTTTGCTGCTTCAGTATCTGAAATTTTCGATTCTGCAGGTTTATTATCCTGATTAGTGACTTCAATCACTTCATCATCCGGCGTGGTCGGATCTGCTGATTCAACTTCGTCTTTTTGATTGATACATTGAATACATGCATATTCAGGATTGGCTTGATAAATCACTTTGCCATAAGCATCTTCAATACGGCTAATAAAGTGCGGTTGAATACGATATCCACCGTTGGCAAATGTCGCATAACCTGTCGCCATTTGAATCGGCAACACCTGTGGGGTACCTAAAGCAATGGTGTAGTTACGTGGAATTTGGTTTTCTTGTAAGCCAAAATCCATAAATAGTTGGCGAGTACGTTCAATCCCAACGACTTGTAATAAGCGAACAGAGACCGTGTTACGTGATAAATATAGGGCACGGCGTAGAGGTATCATCCCTAAATACCGACCGTCAGAGTTTTTAGGCGTCCATTTGCCAATCGTAATTGGATTGTCATTGACCATGGAGTATGGAGTCATACCGCGTTCAAGTGCTAAAGCATAAACAAAGGGTTTAATGGTTGAACCCGGCTGACGCCAGCCTTGTAGAGCACGGTTAAATTTAGATTGATAAAAATTATAACCACCGACAATGGCTTCAATGCCACCATTATTGGGGTTGAGTGCGATTAATTGACCTTGCGCTTTTGGAATTTGCACCAAAGCCCATGAGCTTTTATCAGCATTCGGACGTAGGCGAATAATATCTTTTACTTTAACAATTTGTGAGGCTTTGCTTGGCGCATTGCCTACACTATTGGCATTGCGATAGGGACGTGCCCAAGACAGACCTGACCATGGAACAGTCACACTACTGCCGTCTTGCATCAACACTTCGATGCTGGTGTTGTTGACTTTAGTGACTTCAGCAGGATAAGTGTTAGCATATGGAATAAAGTTTTTTAATGGCTCATCATGTGCTTCTGCACCACGCCAACCATGTCGTCTATCGTAAGCTTCAAGACCATCTTGCACAGCTTGCTCAGCATAGGCTTGGCGTTGGCTGTTGATGGTGGTATAGACTTTATAGCCAGAATCTGTCGCTTGTTCGCCAAACTTTTCTACGAGCTCAGAGCGAACCATTTCCCCGACATAGGGGAATTTGTTGCTAACTCCGCGGTCAGGCATATCGAGATTAATTGGTTCAGCAATTGCTTCTTGATATTCCGATTGATTGATATAACCCAATTGCAACATACGTCCTAAAATCCAATTACGACGCTCTAAAGCACGTTTTGGATTGGCTACAGGATTATATTTTGATGGTGCTTTGGGGAGGCCTGAAATCATTGCCATTTGAGCCAAGCTCAAATCTTGCAAGCTCTTGTTATAATAAATTTTTGCAGCTGCTGCGATCCCGTATGCATTTTTGCCCAAAAAGATTTTGTTAACATACAGCGTTAAAATTTCTTCCTTACTTAGATTTTGTTCAATTTTTCGAGCAAGGAAAACTTCGGTTAGTTTACGTTTTAAAGTACGCTCTGGAGTCAGATAATAGTTTTTTGCAACCTGCATGGTGATGGTTGAACCACCCGTTTGCACATCTGAGCCTGTAATACTTTCACTGACGGCACGCCCCAATCCTTTGAAACTAATTCCGCTGTGTTCAAAGAATGAAGAATCTTCCGCAGCTAAAAAGCCATGAATGAAATGAGACGGGATTTGGTCGTACTCTACAGGAACCGAAAGTTTGCCACCATATTCTGCAATCAGCTCATTATCAGCACTATAAACTTGCAATGGTTTTAATAATGGAGCCTTTTTTAAGATGGACATTTCAGGCAAAGACGGGGCAATATAGAGATACATGCCATAGAAACCCATTGGAATTGCGACCAAAACAATAATAATGGCCAAAAAAAATGGATGAACAAGGCCTGAACAAGATAGCTTTTTCATAACAAGTAAGTTTTAATAAGAGCTAATGGCAAACTAATTGGTGGTCAGTATATCCTTTCGATATACGGATTGTTAGATGAGTTATTGTATCTGTATAAAATTATAGACCAATGCTAATTAGTGGGTTAATTTTTTTGGGGATAAAAAAATAATAGGAATTATATTGTGCTCAGGTTATATCGTAAGCCAAATAAGGGGTTAATAGGAGTAGATATTAGTTCGACTTCTGTTAAGGTTTTGGAACTTTCTGTAAAGAGTGGGCGGTATTGGGTAGAAAGCTATGCTTTGGTGCCATTACCAGAAGGAAGTGTTGTTGAAAAGAACATATTGAATCCGGAAGCTGTCGGTGACTGTTTAGAGCGCGCAATTAATTTGGCCAATACGCAGACCACTAATGCAGCTTTGGCGGTTCCAACGTCGATGGTGATTACAAAAATCATCGAAATGGACGCAGATATGAACGATGATGAACGTGAAATTCAGATTCGTGATGATGCTGAGCAATATATTCCGTTCCCACTTGATGAAGCGAGCCTTGATTTTGAGGTCTTGCCAGATCGTCTGTCCAACCCAAATCGTGTCAATGTTTTGCTTGTCGCTACGCGTATTGAAAATGTTGAAGCGCGTGCGGAAGTCATTCAGCTTGCTGGTCTTACACCAAAAATTGGTGATGTAGAAAGCTTTGCAATTGAAAATGCATTTAAAGTTTTCTCAGATACTTTGCCAATGGGTGTGAATACCGTGGGTATTTTAGATATTGGTCATAGTATGACGACCTTATCTGTCATGCAGAATAACAAAGTGATTTATACCCGTGAGCAAGTGTTTGGTGGCAAACAATTGACACAGGAAATTCAAAATCGCTATGCATTGTCTTTCGAGGAAGCAGGTCGAGCGAAAAAAACACGTGCCTTGCCAGATGATTATGATATCGAAGTCTTAGAACCCTTCTTAGAAGCTGTCGTTCAACAAGCAGCACGTTCTTTACAGTTCTTTTTCTCATCTTCACAGTTCAACGAAATTGACCATATTTTATTGGCAGGGGGGAATGCCAATATTCCGGGGCTTGCAAAATTACTTCAACAAAAATTGGGTTACCGCGTCACGATTGCCAATCCATTCTTACAAATGGGTTTTTCACCTCAAATTGATATTAAAAAAATTGAAAATGATGCCTCATCACTCATGGTGGCATGCGGTCTAGCATTGAGGAGTTTTGATTAATGGCAAAAATTAACTTGCTCCCTTGGCGTGATGAGCTAAGAGAGAAACGAAAAAAAGAATTTATTGCACTTTGTATTGGGGCTTTCTTAATTGGGGTAATTGGGGTTGGTTTAACATGGTTGTACTTTGATCACAAATTAAAAGATCAAGAACAAGCGAACCAATTGATTATCAGTCATAACCAAAACTTAGATGTTCAATTAAAGTCTTTGGATGGTTTACAAGAACAGCGTAATGCCATTATTGAACGAATGAAGTTGATTCAAGGCTTACAAGGTCAACGTCCAATCGCTGTACATCTTGTAGATGAATTGGTTCGTGTGACACCTGCCAATATGTACATCACAAAATTTGAACGTAATGGCGATAAATTTATGATCGAAGGGCGTGCGGAAAGTCCAAACACTGTTGCAGATCTACTGCGTAATTTGGAAGCATCACCTTGGTATCGTAATGCCTTCATGAGCTCATTCCTCGTGGCGGAAGAGAAAAAAGACAAAGCGCCGACGTCAGTGGTTCCTCGCGTAGAAGAATCTTATGGTGCATTTACTGTGACTGCTGATTTGGAGCAAATTGCGCAGCCGACCATTAATGATCCAGCAGCAAATGCAGGACAGTCAGCTTCATCGGCGCAAACATCTGACGCACAAACTGCAGCAACACCAACTCCGGAGGCTGCAAAATGAGTCGTGATGAATTTGAACAATTGAATCAAGATGCTGTGGTCATTCCGAAAAAGAAAATGACTTTTGATAAGTTTGTACAGCAGTTCAATACGCTAGATCCGAATAACTATGGTAGTTGGCCAATTTCAGTCAAAATTACATGTTGGGTTTTTATCATTATCCTTGTGGCAATTTTGGGCTATTTCTTGGCGATTAAAGGCAAGATTGAAGCTATTTCAAGTGCCAATGCACAAGAACAAAATTTGTTAAATGAGTTTCGTGAAAAAGATTCAAAACTACGTAATTTGCAACAATATCAATTGCAGTTACAAGATATGGAAGCACGTTTTAATCAACAGTTAGAACAATTGCCGAAAGAAACTGAAATTCCAGGTTTGGTTGAAGATATCAACTTAACAGGCGTGAATTCTGGATTGAAATTTAAAATTATTCGTCTTGAGCCTGAAGTGAAGCAAGAGTTCTTTACGGAACAGCCGATTCATATTGAGGCAACAGGTGATTACCACGCCTTTGGTTCATTTGTAAGTGGTATTGCGGGGCTTTCACGGATTGTGACTTTGCATAATTTAACGATTACAGCAACTGAAAATAAAGAAAAGAACTCAGATATCCCAAAAATTGACTATGTGATTTCTGCAAAAACATATCGTTATGAAGGGAATGCTGAACAGTCATCTAATGTTGGGGCAAATAGCACGGATGGGAAAGGCGCTCAGGATAGTAAAAATAAATCTATGAATAATTCAAAGAAAAGTAAGAGGGCTAAGTAATGAAAATAACTAAGTTTACATTTGCTTCTCTTGCTGTTTTCTTTTTAGCAGGTTGTGAATCACGTATTGATGTGGTCAATCAAGAGATGGCAAATATACGCAATCAAGCTCCACTAGCGATTGAACCTGCGCCAGATTTTGTACCTGTCGAAACTTTTAATTATGCGGCGCACTCTTTAAAAAGTCCGTTCTTGCCAAGTTCCTTGGCAGCAGAACTTAAAATCATGGCAGGCAAGCGTGTTTATCCAAACTTGAGTCGTCAGCCTCAACCTTTGGAGAGTTATGCACTCGAAACCCTGAATATGAAGGGTAGTATGCGTAACCAATCTGGGCAAATATTAGCCTTGATTCAGACACCTGATGGTGAAGTTGAGCGTATTCAACGTGGAAGTTATATGGGGCTCAATCATGGTCGAGTGGTAAATATTACCCCGACTCAAATTGATTTGATTGAGATTATTCCGGATGGGCGAGAAGGATATGTAGAGCGTCCTAGAAGTCTCATATTAATTGGACCAGCACCTTAAGCTTAAAGGAATAAAAATGAAGAATAGTGTACAAGATTTTATTTTTGGGGATGGCAATACAATGAATCATGTGTTTCGTCAGTTTTCGATGGGGGCTGTTGCAATGGCGATGATGCAAGTTGCCAATGCTCAGGTGAGTGTAACCAATGTGGTACCAATGCAAATTCCAGGTCAAGGGACTGAAATTCGCGTGATGTTTAATGGCTTGCCGCCGCAACCACAAGCTTATCAACTCGATCAACCATCACGACTAGTTTTAGACTTTGATAAAGCACAGCAAAATTTAAAACAAAGTTCAATTCCTGTTGCAACGGCTGAAGCGAGCACTGTGGATGTGAGTTCGGATGCACAACGTGCGCGCTTAACTGTGAATTTAGCCAATGCTGGTGCTTTTACCACGCGTGTTGAAGGTAATACCTTTATTTTAAAAATCAACTCTGCACAAGCTGCAAATTATGTACAGCCTGTAGCACAACGTCAGCAACAGGGCATCTCAAATATTGGTTTCCACCGTGGTTCTAATGGTGAAGGTCAAGTTGTTGTTGATTTACTGGGTGGAAATACTCCCGTTGATGTTCAACAGCAAGGCAGTAAAGTGGTGATCCGTACTTTAGGCAATAAAGTACCTGCACATTTGACTCGCCGTTTAAATGTCAATGATTTTGCAACACCTGTTGCAACGGTGGATGCACATAATGATGGCGGTAATGGTGTGATTACCATTCAGTCGACGGGCAGCTATGAATATATGGCGTACCAAACTGATAATAAATTAACGGTAAGTTTGAAACGTCCGGAAGATAAGAATCCATTACGTCCTAAAGCTGCCAATCATTATACCGGTAAGAAGATTTCATTAGACTTCCAAGATATTGAAGTACGTCGTGTGCTGCAACTTTTGGCTGATTTCACTGAAATCAATATGGTTGCTGCTGATACGGTTCAAGGAAATATTACACTTCGCTTAAAAGATGTGCCTTGGGATCAAGCACTAGATATCGTATTGAAAACCAAGAATTTGGACAAACGTCGTAATGGTAATGTGATTTGGATTGCGCCTGTATCTGAGTTGATTAAAGCGGAAGAAGAAGAAGCAAAAGCCTTACGTCAAAGTATGAAGTTGGCACCATTACAGACTGAATATTTAACGTTAAGCTATGCAAAAGCTGCTGAGATAGAGAAGCTGATTACGCAGTCTAAAACTGCGGGTAATAGCGGTTCGTCAAATAATAGTAATAATGCTGATGATGATCGGGGTAATTTGTTAAGTCCACGCGGAACGATTTCTGCAGATACGCGTACAAATACACTGATTATTAATGATACCGCGCAAAACATTGATCAGATTCGTAAGATGGTGGATTTGCTTGATGTATCAGTCAAGCAGGTCATGGTCGAAGCACGTATTGTAAAAGCTTCTACCGACTTTACCAAAGAAATGGGTGTGAAATGGGGTCTCTTGTCTCAAGGGATTAACCAAAATGACCATTTATTGGTGGGTGGTAGTGATACTACGCTTTGGGACTTAAAAACACCGGATGATGATGGTAAATATACGATTCAACGTCCAAGTAATTTAAACGTGGACTTAGGGGTGACTACTGCAGGTGCCAGTCGAATTGCGTTCGGCTTAATTAGTCTTTCTGATTTTATGTTGGATTTAGAGCTTTCTGCTTTACAAGCGGATGGTTATGGTGAAGTCATTTCTACACCAAAAGTACTGACAGCGGATAAACAACCCGCCAAAGTTGCATCAGGTCAAGAAATTCCGTATCAAACCACAACGGGTACAGGTTCAAATGCAACTTCTTCTACCGAGTTTAAAGAAGCTTTATTAAGTTTGGATGTCACGCCTAGCATTACTCCAGATGGTAAAGTGCAAATGAAGCTGAATATCAAGAGCGACTCACCAGCAGGATATGCACAAAATGGTGAAATTATCCTGAATAAAAATGAAATTAATACAGATGTCTTAGTCAACAATGGTGAAACTGTTGTGCTCGGCGGTATTTTTAATCAGGAAACACAAAGTAAGCAAACTAAAGTACCGTTCTTAGGTGATATTCCTTATGTGGGTCGCTTATTCCGTAAAGATATGAAAAGCGATGCAAAAAATGAGTTACTGATTTTTGTTACTCCGCGAATTGTTAATGACAGTGTTACGAGAAATCATTAATATATTTTCAATTTAACAAAAGAAATAGGTGACTCCTTGCCAAGCAAAGAGTTTGAAACCCTACCAAATATCTATTTGGTAGGGCCAATGGGGGCAGGAAAAACAACCGTAGGGCGACATTTAGCAGAATTGTTAGGACGTGAATTTCTAGACAGTGATCATGAAATTGAACGTAAAACAGGTGCGACCATTCCTTGGATTTTTGAAAAGGAAGGGGAAAAAGGCTTTAGAAGTCGTGAAACGAATGTCATTGATGAGTTAACTGCAAAGAAACAACTGGTCTTGGCGACTGGCGGTGGTGCTGTGACTCAGCCCCCAAATCGTGAATTTTTAAAACAACGTGGTATTGTTGTTTATCTATATACTCCGGTGGAAATTCAGTTACAACGAACCTACCGCGACAAAAATCGCCCACTTCTTCAAGTGGAAAATCCAGAGCAAAAGCTACGAGATTTATTGGCAGCCCGTGATCCTCTTTATCGTGAAGTCGCGCACTATATTATTGAAACCAATCAAGGTGCTGCGAGAGATCTTGCGCAAAAAATTTTTAATTTAATTGTTTCACAAAATATATCTCGTTAGAAAAGGTTAAATTCATGCAAACCTTACATGTTGAACTCGGTGATCGTCGCTACCCTATTTTTATTGGGAGTGACCTTAATCCACAAACTTTACTTGAGCCTTATGTTCAGGGTAAACAAGTGATGATTGTCTCTAATACCACAGTTGCACCGCTCTATTTAAAACATTATGTAGAAGCAATTGAGGCATTAGGGAAAACTGTTGCGACATGTATTTTGCCTGATGGTGAAAAGTATAAAAATTTAGACCATTTGAATTTAATTTTTGATGCCTTGCTTGAAGCAGGCTTTAACCGCGATTGTACGGTTTTGGCATTAGGTGGTGGTGTTATTGGAGATATGACCGGTTTTGCCTCTGCATGCTATCAACGTGGTGTATATTTTATTCAAGTGCCGACGACTTTACTTTCTCAAGTGGATTCAAGTGTTGGTGGCAAAACAGGGATTAACCATCCACTAGGTAAAAACATGATTGGTGCCTTTCAGCAACCCCAAGTGGTTCTTGCGGATATGGCGCAATTAAAAACTTTGCCAGCGCGTGAACTTTCTGCAGGTTTGGCTGAAGTGATCAAATATGCGTTGTTGGGTGATGTTGAATTCTTAACTTGGCTTGAACAGCATATGGATGCTTTAGTTGCAGGTGATGCAACTTTGTTGGCTGAAGCGGTTTATCGTTCATGTGCCCATAAAGCGCGTATTGTGGCCAATGATGAAAAAGAACAAGGTGAGCGTGCGTTATTAAACTTGGGTCATACCTTTGGCCATGCAATTGAATCGTACTTGGGGTATGGTGAATGGTTACATGGCGAAGCCGTTGCAACAGGGATGGTGATGGCTGCAGATTTGTCCCATCGTATGGGCTGGATCACAGTTGAAGATTTAGAGCGTACAAAAAAAATCATTTTACGTGCACAATTACCGATAGTTTGTCCTAAAATTCCGCTAGAGGAATTTTTGGCGTATATGTCCCATGATAAAAAAGTATTGAATGGGCAATTACGACTTATTTTACTGAAATCATTAGGTCAGGCCATCATCACCAAAGAGTTTGATGTCGAATTAATGAAACAGGCAATTTTGGCAAATCAGGCAGAGTAGGTACATCATGGCAGCGCGGCAGTCTCAATGGCAAAAAGTTCATCACTACACATGGTTGGTGGGTGGAGCTGTGTGTCTGTTCGCTGCATTGGTTTTTTGGGCGATTACAGATACCAAAGAATTGGTTGAAGTTGAAAAACAAGCGGAAACCGAAGTCGATTTACAAATTCAGCCAGAGAAAGTGGCAGCAATGTCCCATCTTGGTGCATTAAATGACGAAGTGCGTCCGCTTGATATGACGACACGCGTAGTTGCTACAGCTCAACATGAACCAGAATTCCGCGGCACTAAATTTATCAATGATTCTGCCAAGCTTTATGGTATTGAATTATTTAGGGTTTCTGAAGAAGATATTTTAAAAAGCTTTTTACGCAAGCAGCCTGAGCGTCAAAAATTTATTTATCTACGTCTTTCTGGTGAAGACCATCCTGAGCAATACGTCATTTTAACAGGACCATATTCGTCTCAAAATGATGCGAAAACTGCAATGTCGAGCCTCAATATTGCTTTGCCTGCATCAATTAAACCTAAGGTTGTGGAATTGAAACAATATCAAGCATATGTGAATGACTTAGGCGCGGAAGAAATGTCGTCGAGTCAAAAGTTATATGCTGTTAAATTAAAGTCTGTGCCTTTACCGAAAATTGATGAAGCTCAAATCGCAGCACGAAAAGCAGCGGCTGCAGCGACGGTAACAACTCCAGCTAATGCAACAACAAGTACTACGGTGACTCGCCGTGATGCTGAAGGGAATGTGATTGATGTGCAAAAATCACAAAGTAGTGTAGATGCACCACGTCCAAAACCTACACCGGTAGAGCAAGAAGTAACCGATCCATTCAATTAGTTCTAAAATAGCGCAAGATGTCTTAGGAAAAGTCTAAACTGCACAGAAAAAGTGCATAAAATTATAAAAGAACAATTTAAATTATTTGTTATAACTAAAAAATGTTTGTAATCAGCCATCTTAGGAGAAAATGCATCAAGTTGGCATGTAAATTGCTTAATTGGTGCGTAAATTGAACTTTTCTCCCTGTTTTGGCGCGAAAATGATTCGATAAAAGTGCGAAGTCATTAATCCAGTCGTTATCCCTGATCTGAACTGCAAAAGCAGAAAATTTGACTTTTATTCATGCATCTAAGATGAATTCGGTTTATCTTAAGGGTGTGAATAAGAAATAATTTTGCTCGACAGAACAATTCATGTGAGTAAGTTAAGACGAATCGCAACAAGAAAATAGTTTGTTAAGTGCTCGAAAGAGCTGTAAAGAAAAGAAGGGTACGCTATGCACATGCCATCGCCTAATACTGTAGCTCCCGCTCAAGGTTTATACCAACCGGATGAGTTTAAAGATAACTGTGGTTTCGGTTTAATCGCCCATATGCAGGGTGATGCAAGCCATGATCTCGTCAAAACCGCAATGCATAGTTTAAGTTGTATGACCCACCGTGGTGGTATTGCCGCAGATGGTAAAACCGGTGACGGCTGTGGTCTACTCCTTGCTATGCCAAAAGAATTTTTCCGTGAAGAAGCGAAAAAACTCAGTGACATTACATTGAGTGAAATCTTTGCTGTGGGTACGGTATTTCTAAACCTAGACCCTGCATTAGCCGCACATGCAAAACAAATTTTAACCAAAGAAATCGAAGACGAAGGTTGTAAAGTCATCGCTTGGCGTGTTGTGCCAACCAATAACGATGCATTGGGTTCAATCGCGATGCAGTCATTGCCTGCATTTGAACAAATTATCGTGAATTGCCCAATGGGTGTTTCAGAGGTTGAATTCAACCGTAAGTTGGTGATGGCACGTCGTCGTGCAGAACAACAGCTGACTGCTGACCCATACTTCTATGTAACCACTTTATGCTCAACTGTGATCAGCTATAAAGGTTTGATGATGCCAGCAGCCATTGCTGATTTCTATACCGATCTTGCTGATGAGCGTTTAAAGTCACACATTGTTGTGTTCCATCAGCGTTTCTCAACTAATACCTTGCCTCGTTGGCCATTGGCTCAGCCGTTCCGTTACTTAGCACACAATGGTGAGATCAATACCATTACCGCCAACCGTAACTGGGCGATGGCACGTACACCAAAATTTGAAAACCCATTGCTGCCGGGTTTAACTGAGCTGAATCCAATCGTAAACCGTACAGGCTCGGACTCTTCAAGTTTAGACAATATGCTGGAAATCCTTGTTGGTGGCGGTATGGACTTGTTCCGTGCGCTACGTATGTTGGTTCCACCAGCGTGGCAAAACGTTGAAACTTTAGATGCGGACTTACGTGCATTCTACGAATTCAACTCGAAACATATGGAAGCATGGGATGGTCCAGCAGGTCTAGTAATTCAAGATGGTCGTCATGCGATTTGTATGCTTGACCGTAATGGTTTACGTCCAGCACGTTGGGTAATTACCAAAAATGGTTACATCACCTTGGCGTCAGAAATTGGTGTTTGGGGTTATGAACCAGAAGACGTTGTGTCTAAAGGCCGTGTCGGTCCGGGTCAAATTTTGGTGATTGATACCTTTACCGGCAAAATGCTCGATACTCAAGATGTGAGTAATCACCTCAAACGTATGCGTCCGTACCGTCAGTGGTTACGTGAAAACTCAGTACGTGTACAAGGCAGTCCAGAGCTGGAAGAATATTTATGTGATCAAGGCTTAAAAGGTGATGACCTGAAAGCTTCACAAAAAATGTTCATGGTGACATTTGAAGAACGTGACCAATTGCTTCGTCCAATCGCTGAAAGTGGTCAGGAAGCCGTGGGCTCAATGGGTGATGATACGCCAATGGCAGTATTGTCTCGTCAGGTGCGCCATGTGTCTGACTACTTCCGTCAGCAGTTCGCTCAGGTTACGAATCCGCCAATCGATCCATTACGTGAATCGATCGTAATGTCGTTAGAGACATGCCTCGGCCGTGAACAAAATGTATTTGAACAAGGTCCAGAGCATGCAGATCGTCTGATCATTTCAAGCCCAGTACTATCAAATTCGAAAATGCATCAAATCCGTACCCTTGGTCGTAAAGGTTACGAGATTGCAGATATCGACCTGAACTATGCAGAAGATGAAGGCTTAGAAGCTGCTATCGCGCGTATTTGTGAAGAATCTGCACAAGCGATTCGCGATGGAAAAACATTACTTGTATTGTCTGATAAGAAAATCCGTCAAGGTTTTTTACCTGCAAATGCATTGATGGCAACTGGTGCGGTTCACCACTATTTAATCAATGTGGGTCTGCGTACAGATGCCAACATCATTGTCGAAACTGGTTTGGCGCGTGATGCGCATCAGTTTGCGGTGATTCTTGGTTTCGGTGCGACTGCGATTTATCCGTACCTAGCTTATGACGTGATCAATGACTTGATCGCGAAAGGCGAGTTGTTGGGTGACCCAATCCATGCGCAAGCGAACTTCCGTAAAGGCATTGAGAAAGGCTTATTAAAAGTCCTTTCTAAGATGGGTATTTCTACTGTTGCCTCTTACCGTGGCGGTCAGTTGTTTGAAGCGGTCGGCCTCTCTGATGAAGTGGTTGCAAAATGCTTTACTGGCGTACCGAGCCGTATTAAAGGCGCAACATTCTCTGATCTAGAAAATGACTTGAAAAAATTGGCAGATTTGGCGTGGAAATCACGTAAGCCAATCGATCAAGGCGGTATGCTGAAATTTGTATTCGGTAAGGAATATCACGCATTTAACCCAGATGTGATCAATGCGCTGCATAAATCTGTGCGTTCTGGTAATTATGCGGACTTTAAAGAATACGCAGAGCTAGTGAATAACCGTCCAATCGCGACGATTCGTGACTTATTCAAACTTAAAACTGATAATTCAATTGCGCTTGATCAAGTTGAATCCGTAGAAGAAATTCTGCCGCGTTTTGACTCGGCTGGGATGTCTTTAGGTGCATTATCACCTGAAGCGCACGAAGCTATTGCAATCGCTATGAATACCATTGGTGGTCGTTCAAACTCTGGTGAGGGCGGTGAAGACCCTGCGCGTTACGGTACCATTCGTAACTCGAAAATCAAACAAATTGCATCTGGCCGTTTTGGTGTGACCCCTGCATATCTAACTTCTGCAGAAGTCCTTCAAATTAAAGTGGCACAAGGTGCAAAACCAGGTGAAGGTGGTCAGTTGCCGGGCGGTAAAGTGAATGGCTTAATTGCACGTTTACGTTACTCAGTACCGGGTGTGACATTAATTTCTCCGCCACCGCATCACGACATCTACTCAATCGAAGATTTATCACAGTTAATTTTCGATTTAAAACAGGTTAACCCACAGGCGATGGTGTCAGTTAAGCTGGTTTCTGAGCCAGGTGTTGGTACGATTGCGGCAGGTGTAGCGAAAGCTTACGCAGACTTCATTACCATTTCTGGTTATGACGGTGGTACAGCGGCTTCTCCACTTTCTTCAATTCACCATGCAGGTTCTCCATGGGAGCTTGGTCTATCTGAGGCGCATCAGGCGCTTCGTGTGAATGACCTGCGTGGTAAAGTCCGTGTACAAACTGATGGCGGCTTGAAAACGGGTCTAGATGTTGTGAAAGCTGCGATTCTAGGAGCTGAAAGTTTTGGTTTCGGTTCTACACCGATGATCGCATTGGGTTGTAAATACCTACGTATTTGCCATTTAAACAACTGTGCGACCGGTGTTGCAACACAACAAGATCATTTACGTCAGGAACACTATATCGGTGAGCCTGAAATGCTGATCAACTTCTTCCACTTTATTGCGGAAGAAACACGTGAATGGTTAGCAGCGCTAGGCGTTGCAAGTCTGAAAGATTTGATTGGCCGTACAGATTTACTGGAAATGCTTCCAGGTGAAACTGAAAAACATGCACACCTTGATTTGAGCGCATTACTCCAATCGCATCCTGCGGCTGAAGGCAAAGCACAGTACTGTGAAGTACAAGGTAATGCACCATTCGATAAAGGTTTATTGGCTGAGAAAATGGTAGCTGAAATGCTGCCAGCGATTGAAGCAGGCACAGGCGGTGAATATGGTTTTACTATTGGTAACTGTGACCGTTCAATTGGCGCGCGTATTTCGGGTGAGATTGCAAAACGTTATGGCAACCTCAGCATGGAAGCGCATCCTGTTAGAGTTAAATTAACAGGGACTGCAGGTCAGTCATTGGGTGTTTGGAACGCAGGTGGGTTACATATCAGCCTAGAAGGCGATGCGAATGACTACGTGGGTAAAGGTATGGCTGGTGGTCGTATCTCGATCTTCCCGCCTAAAGGTTCACCGTTCCAAACGCAAAATACTGCGATTATTGGTAACACCTGTTTGTATGGTGCAACAGGCGGTAAATTGTTTGCTGCAGGTACAGCAGGTGAGCGTTTTGCTGTACGTAACTCAGGTGCGTTTGCCGTGATTGAAGGTGCAGGCGACCACTGCTGTGAATACATGACGGGTGGTATCGTGACTGTATTGGGTAAAGTGGGTCATAACTTTGGTGCGGGTATGACAGGCGGTTTCGCTTATGTGCTCGACCTCGACAATGACTTTGTTGACCATTACAACCACGAACTGATTGAATTGAACCGTATCTCTACAGAATCGATGGAAGAACACAAAGAGTTCTTGTGCCGTATCTTAGATGAACATATTAAAGAAACAGGTAGTGCTTGGGCGTATAAGATCCGCAACGAGTTTGACTTCTATAGCCGCAAATTCTGGCTTGTGAAACCAAAAGCTGCTAATTTGCAGACTTTGTTGAAAACAACTCAAGCTGATCCACAATAATTCCACTACTGCAGATTTGATAGGCAGGTGTAAGTCCAAACATGCTTACACCTACCCACGGAGAGAGACATGGCAGAGCGCCTAAATAATGACTTTCAGTTCCTGGATGTAGCACGCCAAGATCCAGAGAAAAAAGATCTAGTTGTCCGCAAAGCAGAATTTGTGGAAATCTATAAACCGTTTACAGCTGAAGTTGCAAAAAACCAAACGCACCGCTGCTTAGGTTGCGGTAACCCGTATTGTGAATGGAAATGTCCTGTACATAACTACATTCCAAACTGGTTAAAATTGATTGCAGAAGGTCGCATTTTCCAAGCGGCAGAATTGTGTCATCAAACCAACACCTTGCCTGAAGTTTGTGGTCGTGTGTGCCCGCAAGACCGTTTATGTGAAGGCGCGTGTACGCTAAATGACGGCTTTGGTGCAGTCACCATTGGTAATGCTGAAAAATACATTAACGATACGGCATTTGCATTGGGCTGGCGTCCAGATATGTCACACGTTAAGTGGACAGACAAGAAAGTTGCGATTATTGGTGCAGGTCCTGCTGGCCTTGGCTGTGCTGATATTCTTGTACGTAATGGTGTGAAGCCAGTTGTATTCGACAAACGCCCTGAAATTGGTGGTTTGCTGACATTTGGTATTCCAGAATTCAAAATGGAAAAAGATGTGATGAAACGTCGCCGTGAGATTTTCTCGGGCATGGGTGTTGAATTCCGTCTAAATACTGAAATTGGTACAGATGTGACCATTGATCAGCTATTGGCTGATTACGACGCTGTATTCATGGGTATGGGAACCTATACTTACATGAAGGGCGGTTTCGCGGGTGAAGACCTTGTTGGTGTTCATGATGCACTTGATTTCTTGATTGCCAATGTCAACCGTACGCAAGGTTGGGAAAAAGATCCATCTGAATACATCAGCATGGAAGGCAAAAAAGTGATCGTGCTCGGTGGTGGTGATACCGCGATGGACTGTAACCGTACCTCGATCCGTCAAGGTGCCGAGTCCGTTGTCTGTGCCTACCGTCGTGATGAAGAAAACATGCCGGGTTCACGTCGTGAAGTGAAAAATGCACGTGAAGAAGGTGTGGATTTCCAATTTAATCGCCAGCCAATTGAAATTGTGGGTGAAAATGGCAAAGTGACGGGTGTTAAAGTTGTGACTACACAGCTTGGCGCACCTGATAGTCGCGGTCGTCGTAGCCCTGAACCAGTTCCGGGTTCAGAAGAAATTTTACCAGCAGATGCAGTATTGCTAGCCTTTGGTTTCCGTACCAGCCCCGCAGATTGGTTTACTACATCAAACATTAGTATGGATGGTTCAGGTCGCGTCATTGCTGCTGAACAGCAAGAATTTAAATTTCAAACATCGAATCCGAAAATTTTTGCCGGCGGTGATATGGTCCGGGGATCTGACCTTGTGGTAACCGCAATCTGGGAAGGTCGCCAAGCTGCAGAAGGTATTCTTGATTACTTAGATGTTTAAGTCATGACATGCCAGTGATTGCATTGGATTTATTCAAAAAAACTCGCTTCGGCGGGTTTTTTATTTTTTGGAATTTACCTCAAATGACACGTGAATAGATTTTGCAGATAAATACGCTGAAAAGTTGTCAGACAGCGCTTTAGAATGGTGAATTATGCAAATGTGCTAGCACATTTTGCCATGTGTGAAAGAGCTTAGGAATTACATACTGCGATCATGATCTAAATCTTAGGAAGCGACCATGACGCAAGTGACGACACAAAAAACATATCTAAATCGTCCTAAAGCCATTGGCATTACGGTACGTCGAGCACAATTCAATCCTAAAGCGATTCGCCGGCATTATTTTGCCAACTCACCGGTGATGTCGCATTTGTTGACGGCATTGTCATCGACCTTTCCCATTGGTGAGCAATTCTTTGTGCATAGCGTGCGCAATGTACGCGATAAAGTCAGTGATGAAAAATTACAAGCTGAGATCGCAGCATTCATTGGGCAAGAAGCGATGCATTCCAAAGCCCATGCTGAATTTAACGATGCTTGGCGCAGTGAAACCTATAATTTAGATCGTTTCCAAGCATGGCTGGCACGTAAAGACAGCTATGTAAAAAACTTACATCCAAAGATTCAACTTGCAATCACCTGCGCATTTGAACATTTTACCGCGTTGCTCGGTGGCTATATTTTAAGACATCCTGAAGTGCTCAGTACTTTAGATGATGATGCTGTGAAACTTTGGGTTTGGCATGCGATTGAAGAGATTGAGCATCGCGCAGTGGCATTCGATGTATATCAACATGTCTATGGTGATGACAAAATACGTCGCATGATTATGCGCAGTGTGACAACAGGTTTTGCTAGTCTCACGTTTTATTCTGCAACTAAGCTATTTATGCAGGATAAGAAAAAAAGTTTGCCAAAGCTGGGCGGAAATATTTTCGGGGCGTATTTATTGGCAAAAATGTTTATTCAACTAGCGCCTGAATATTTGTCATATTACAAAGCAGAATTCCATCCGAGCGAAATTGATTACAGTCAGATCGTGAAATATTGGAAAGAACGCCTTGCTGATGAATATCAAATGGAAAGTTTTCAGACTGAAATTACACCGCAACTGTATAGTTAATCTAACATGATAAAAAAAGCCCGAATAATGGGCTTTTTTCATGCTGAATATTTTAGGAGTAGATCAGTTTAATCACAAAGAAAATACATAATTCATTCGAAAAATAAGGTTAGAATGAATTTATTTAAACAATTACAAATAAATACTTGAGGTTAAGGGTTATGAATTCAATGAAAAAAAGCATGCTCGCAATCGCATTAGTCAGTACGTTGACCCTGAGTGGTTGTGGCTATAACACATTACAAGTCAAAGACGAGGCCGTTACAGCAGCATGGTCTGAGGTGCAAAACCAATATCAACGCCGTGCAGACTTGGTGCCGAATTTAGTGAATGTCGTAAAAGGCTATGCAAAACATGAAGAGCAAGTGTTGACGGAAGTAACACAGGCACGTGCCAATGTAGCAGGTCTAAAAGTGGATAAAGAAGTTTTAGAAGATCCAGCATTGTTCCAAAAATACCAAGAAGCTCAGGCGCAAATGACTAGTGCATTGTCGCGTTTGATTGCTGTATCTGAGAATTATCCAGACTTAAAAGCCAATGAGCAATTCCGTGATTTACAGGTACAGCTTGAAGGCACTGAAAACCGAATTGCTGTCGCACGTAATCGCTACATTACTACGGTACAAGACTTTAACGGCTATGCACGCCAGTTCCCGCAAGTGATGACGGCTAAAGTCATTGGCATGGATACTAAACCTAACTTTAGCGCAGAGCAAAGTGCACAAACTGCACCAAAAGTTGATTTTAATTAATTGGCATCACTGCATTGTGAGGTGGGCTGATGGTGGATTTTGAGCTAAAACATACAGGTTTGTTGTGGCTGCAGCGCATGGTTTTAGCATGCTTATTGTGTGTGGTGGGTTTCACACATGCAGAAACTGCCACCGCTACAGATGTAGATGCTGAAACAGTTGTTGTCGGTAAAATATTAAAAGATCAGCAGTCAGCTACACAAAAAGAAACAACAGCACAGCCTGAAATCAAAATTCAGCAGCCGAATATCGCCAATGATATGGCAGATGGCGAGTCGATTCGTGGCTTGCCGACGCTCAATGAACCTGTTGTTGATCAGGCAAACTTACTTTCCGCTGCTGAAAAACAAGCCATTAGCCAGAAAATTCTACAGTTACACGAACAAGGCAAGGCACAAATTGGCGTCGTGATTGTGCCAACCACAGGTCAAGAAGATATTTTTGATTACGCCATGCGTGTTGCAGAAAAATGGCAACTCGGTTCAGCAAAACGTGACAATGGGATATTGATGGCGATTGCTGTGAATGATCACAGAATTCAAATCCTGACGGGTTATGGGCTGGAAGGAATCATGCCCGATATCATCGTTAGTCGCATTATTCGAAATCAAATCACGCCGTATTTTAAGCAAGCTCAGTATGCTCAAGGCATTGATGCTGGCTTAACGGAAATAACCCAAATTTTAAATCAAGACCCTGAAGTTGCCGCTCAAGCAGCCCAAGAGTTAAAAGAACGTCAGGAACAAGCCTTACACGAGCAACAAGCCAAAGAGAAAACGTTTACAACGGTTCTCATCATTTTGGTGATTGGTATTTTTGCATCCTTTATTGTGGGTAAGCGCTTAAGTGCGTCAACTGCTGCTGTTGCAGGTACTGTTGCGGGTTTGGTCAATGGTGCAGGTCTACTCACTAGTCTGTTGATGGGTGGAGCAATTTTCTTTCTACTCAGCACTGCTATTGCTCAAACCATTTTTCAAATGTTCCTTGCTGGTGGTGGGGGCAGTGGAGGCCGTAGTGGAGGTGGTGGAGGCTATAGCGGAGGCGGTGGTGGTTTTGGCGGTGGGGGAGCATCAGGTTCATGGTAACGAAAACAGAAACAACAGAAATTGTCACCTGTCCTAAAACACAGGAAATACAGCAACCAAGTTTTAAACGCTGGTTGAAGCACTTCTTTTATATGCCTGCAGCAAACCGGTTTTTTAATAAGCAAGATCAGCAGGCCATTGCGCAAGCGGTGACAGAAGCTGAGCATGGCCATGTGGGCGAAATACAGGTGGTGATCGAAGGGCATATTCCTTCTAATCAAGCCTACTATCAAAATACCCGTGCACGTGCTGAACAGCTCTTTTCTGAACTGGGTGTGTGGGATACAGAATTTAATAGTGGTGTTTTGCTTTATTTAAACTTATGTGAACGTCAGGTGGAAATTGTGATTGATCGCGGGATGAGGCAGGCAACCGATGCCCAAGTGTGGCAGGATATTTGTGCGCGAATTATCCAAAGCATGCAAAATAAACAATACCGAATAGCTTTGACGGTTGGTGTAAAAGAGATTGGTGAAGTGATGGATCACTTTTATGCAGGGAAGTCTGTAGATAAAGCTAATGAAATCGAAAATGAGCCCATTATTTTGCGCTAAAAAACGGTGATAAAGTGACACAAATCGTCACTTTTAAACACAAAAAGAGACGTAATGATTACAAAAAATAAAAATATTTTTTTAAAGTGCTGTTTTTTCTGTCATTTTCACTATAATAAATCTTGGCACGCTCTGTGCTATTTATAAAACAAGCTACATAGCTTTATTAAATAATTAAATTAAAAAACATTTGTGGAGAATGTTATGAAATCAGTTCAAAAGGGTTTTACTCTTATCGAATTAATGATCGTTGTTGCAATTATCGGTATTCTTGCTGCAATTGCGATTCCGCAATACCAAAACTATATCGCTAAATCTCAAGTTAGCCGAGTGATGTCTGAATTAGGTGGTATAAAAACGGCTGTTGAAAATTGTATTTTAGAAGGTAAAGATACTGCCTGCGAGTTAGGAGCAACTGCCTCTAATTTATTAGGCGCTGCGGTAACTAGTGCGCCTACAGGCATTGCAGTAGATATTGATCTCACTGCTAGTACAGCTAGTATTGTTGGTACATTTAAAGCTGGTGACGGTAAAAGTGCTGCATCTATTCTTAACGGTAGCAAAGTTCAATGGGCTCGAACTGAGAATGGTGCGTGGGGTTGTTCTACAGATGTGGCTGAGAAATTCCGTCCAGCAGGTTGTGCAACTGAGCTAGGTGATGATACTCCAGAGCAGGACGAAACAGAAGAATAGTAGATACTTGATAAAAGAAACCCGAACCCGGGTTTCTTTTGTTTTTAGGTACTTATTTATGTTTTTAAAAAAATTAAAAAAAATAGAATACATTATTATTTTATTAATATTCGTAATTGTTTTTTTATTTAGTTACTTGATTTTTATTGATAAAACACCATTATATAAAATATCATATATATTTGAGAGAGAATTAACTAAAAAGAGTATTGACTGTTCGAAAGATGTACCTCAATGGATGAAAAATACAATTAATTATATATTGGTTAATCAGGGTAGTTTATCTAATCAGTTGGTATATATCGATAATAATGATAAAATTCATATATGCAATAGTGGATGGAAAGGTGGTGTATTTCGCTCAGATCGTATTTCTGAAAATACTAGATTTCGTTATGCAAGTTTAACTAAACTTGTTACTAGTGATGCAGTATTACAGTTAGTAAATCAAGATAAAATTCAATTAAATACTCCTTTGCTTAATTTTTTTCCTGAATTAAAAAAAGAAAATATTAAAGATTTGCGTATACAGCTAATCACTATTGAGAATTTACTGGAACATCGTTCAGGTTTTGATCGTATGCGTAGTGAGGATATCGTATTTTCATTGAAAAAAAAACCATGGTGTCCTTATAATTTAAAAGAGCTTAAAAACTTAAAATTAGATTTTGACCCTAATCGGCGTTATGCATATGATAATCGTAACTTTTGTTTATTGGGTGCTGTACTAGAGCGTAAAGGAAAGCAAAGTTATAGAAAATATATTCAAGAACATTATTTACTCAATGAAAAAAATATTAAATTTGCAGATGGATATTATTATCCAGATGAGGTTAAGTATGATTTTAGAAATAATAATTTCTGGATGGAATCTGATGATAATAAGTTTGACTTTCAAGCATTATCTTCATCTGCTGGTTTATCAGGAAGTGCAAAGCAGCTAGCAATTTTAATAAGAAAAATGTTGGATTCAAAACCTTATAATATTTTATCTATTAGTGATAAATCTTTAAGTAGTTGTAATTTAAATGAATTTAAATCATGTAATGGTTATGCCATGTGGCAATATCGCCAAAGCCTAAATCAGCCTGTGATGTACTTTAGAAATGGTGGATTACCTGCTGTAACCTCTTTAGCTATAGTAACCTCAAAGAATGAAGTTGTTGTTTGGATTGGTAATAGTGCTACTTTATATGATAAAAATCTTTTGGAAAAATATTTTTATAAAATATTAAATTCTGACTAAAATAGTTATTAACTGACTTTTTTGCTGTAGTGGTTAGTTTTTTAATCTTAAGTTTTTGATATTAATTAATAAAATTATGGCACATTTTTTGCTTGGAAGAAGGATTCTGTTTTTTGAGTCATAAAATGTCAAAAGGTTTTACGCTTATTGAGCTAATGATTGTAGTCGCAATCATTGGTGTGCTTGCCGCTGTTGCTATTCCTATGTATCAAAACTATGTTGCAAAATCCCAAATTACATCTGCTATTGCTGAGTTGAACGGTGCAAAGCCTCAATATGAACTTATTATAAATAATAGCTCTGCTTCCGGGGACTCTGGCTTTAATGTTCCCAATATGTTTTTTTCAGGCATCCAATCCAATATTTGTATATATGCGGTAAATCAGCCTAACAATACAGGTGGCGCAGATCAAGCTTTGGTGTGTGAATTAGAAAATGTCGCATCAGTTTTACAGGGAGAATTTGTATATCTCAATCGTAATGCTCAGGGAGCTTGGGGGTGTAGTACTTCGAATGGTATTGATGCAAAGTATAAACCCATTGACTGTGTTTGAAATTTGAGTAAATTAAGTGAATTAAAAAATTGAGCCAAAATCATGTCTAAGCGCCTGAAATTTTTTCTCGGACATTTATTTATTTCTTTGGTTATTGCATTACTTGTCATGAGTTTTGTATTTTTTGTTTGGTATCCCTCACCCCTTGCAGCAGCTGTGGGCGTGACTCATATTTTTTTAATGCTTTTGGTCATAGATGTTATTTTGGGGCCTTTGCTAGGATTGTTGATCTATAAAGAAGGTAAGAAAACTTTAAAAATTGATTTAGCAGTAGTGATTTTAATCCAAGTCGCTGCATTATGTTATGGAGTATATAGTATTGCTCAAGCACGCCCTGTATGGATTGCATTTAATAGTGATAAGTTTGAACTGGTGCGTAGTAATGAAATTAAGACTAATCAGGCTAAGCAAATACAACCGCAATATCAAACCCCGACGTGGCTCCGTGCTAAGTTTGTAGGTATAAAGCAAGCAGTTAATCTTGAAGAACAGCAAATAGAGCAAATGGGTGCTATGTTAAATGGTATTTCTTTGGCTCAATATCCTGAGCGCTACATTCCATTAGAACAAGTCATAGAGCAGATGAAAACCAAAGCTCATGCTTTGTCTGAGCTTAGTAAGTGGAATTCTGATATTGTTGTGCAGCAGAAAATTAAGGCATATCCACAGGCAACGGCATGGGTCCCTTTGGAAACTTATGGTGTACCAATGGTCGTTTTAATTAATAAAGAGAAGGGTGAAGTGATTAAAATTGTCGATCTTCGTCCCTGGAAGTAAATTTTGAAGATAAAAAAACCCGCATCCGCGGGCTTTTTTTTAATAAGTTTAAATTTGACTCTGAATGTAATTCTCTATACCCAAAGATTCAACCAAATCAAGCTGAGTTGTTGCCCAATCCAACCATTCTTCTTCTTTTTCTAAGATTTCTTGAGCCAGATCTCGAGTGACATAATCTAACTGTTCTTCTGCTAGTTTAACCGCAGCTTGAATGGCTTCAATGTTCTCTTTGACTTTACGTACATCGCAGTTTAAAACTTCAACGGTATGCTGACCGATATAGAGCTTACCTAGGTGTTGTAAGTTAGGTAAACCTTCTAAAAATAAAATACGTTCAATAATTTTATCGGCATGCTTCATTTGGCGAATAGATTCTTTGTATTCCGCAGAGCCCAGTTGCTCAATGCCCCAATCATTGAACATACGTGAATGAAGAAAATATTGGTTGATTGCAGTTAAATGATGATAAAGCACCTGATTTAACTGATTAATTACATCACGATTGCCTTTCATGTCTGACTCCTTAACTGCAATAAAGCTCGAACTAAGCAATATAAATTCGATATTAGAATAGAAATATCTTAAACAACAAAGTGTAATTTAGCGAGTGTTTTATAGAACAGCAAATGAAAATCACAATCAAAACAAGGCGCTAATTTTTAGATCTTTAATAAATAAAAACCCGCTTAGAGTCAGAAGCGGGGGAGGAGTAATGGTCTGGGACCATTGGTTTTATAATTATGATTGTTGGGAAAATTTAAAAGATTGGTTTATGCAGCAATTGCGATACGGGCTGCAATTTGCGCAACTTCATCACTGATGATCATACGTGCTTCAGGAGCACAGCGACCACAACAGGTGCCTAAATCGAGCATATCGCGAACTTCACGATAGCTTTCTGCGCCATTGGCAATTGCATCTTTAATGTCTTGATCAGTAATACCACGGCACAAACAAACGTACATGAAATCAAACCAAGTAAATAAATGGGATAAGTAATATTATTGATAATTATTATCGTTTGTCAATAAAAATCATTTAAAATTGCTTTTAAAGTGATTGAGTTTTTGAATAAAAAATGCCATTTAAGTGGAAATCTGAGTAATGCTCAGATTTCCATGTGAGGATTTTTGTTCTTTTGGAATGTGATATTTCGTGAAGGGCTTAAGCGATGTTTACTAACTTATTGATTAATAATCACCACGCCATCCATTTCAACTAGGGCACCTTTTGGTAGGCTTGCTACACCGAGTGCTGCGCGTGCAGGGTAGGGTTGAGCAAAATATTCGCCCATAATTTGGTTTACCAATTGGAAGTTAGAAAGGTCAGTGAGGAAAATATTCAGCTTGGCGATGTCGGCTAGCGTACCACCTGCCGCTTCACATACCGCTTTTAAGTTGTCGAATACACGGCGAATTTGAGCTTCAATGCCTTCTACCAGCTCCATGCTATATGGATCTAAGCCAATTTGACCTGATAAATACAAAGTGTCGCCCACTAAAATGGCTTGTGAGTAAGTACCAATTGCAGCGGGTGCATTTTCAGTATGGATTACCTGGCGGGACATCTATTTCTCCTATTATCATCACAGACACGTCACATATACATATGTGGTGTCAGGTTAGCTGGCAACTTTCGCAGGCTCAGCAATGGAAACAGCTTGTGCCAAACGACTGATGCGTGGGAAGCCAAAATGCATTCTTAAATTACGGATAATTTCGGCAATTTGTTTACGATTGTGTACAACAATATTCACATAGGTTTTTTCTTCATGTGAACGGACAGTTTCTACACCGACTTTTTCTTTACGGCATAGATAGATCAGCTCTGAAATTTGTTCATCATTTAACAGCATGTTTAAGCATAAATAGGCTGTAAAACTAATGTCCTCACTGTCTTCTGTAGTCCAGTGTAAAGGCATGATATTTTCAGGATGTAAATGCTGTTCATGCAATAAGTTGTGACAACGTGAACGGTGCACAATCAAACCACGACGTGATAAATGCCCTTGTATTGGATCGCCTAAAACGGGGTTACAGCAGTGCGCATATTTAACGTCGACACCGTCAGTGCCCAAGATTAAGCGTGCAGAGTTTGAAGTCTGAATGGTATCTTGAGCATATAAATGATTGGCAACCAATTGCGGTAATAAGTCACCCACGGCAATCTGTTCAAATAATTGTTCTTTATCATTTAAATGACGCCAATTCAGCACATTTTCCCAATCCGCTAATGTCAAATCACTTACAGAACGGTTAAAGAGTTTTAATGCGCGATTTAAAGCTTGCTGACCAACTAAACGTTGTTCATCTTGGTCTTGGTCACGGAGGATATTTTGTAATGCGCGGCGGGCTTTTTGGGTATTAATAAAGCTTAGCCAGTCAGGGTTTGGTGTTGCAAGAACATCAGTGATAATTTCAATCACTTGACCACTCAGTAATGGTGTTGAAAGGGGCTTGGTTTCCCCATCAATTTTTGCACCAACGGCATGGTTGCCCAAAAATAAGCTTGCTGAATAAGCGAAATCAACCGCTGTGGCACCCTGAGGAAGTTCATGCAAATGACCATGTGGGGTATAAACCCAAATTTTTTCTTGATGTAGATAATCGAGTAATTCACTAAATGTGGTCTTTGCACATGCGCCATCGACTAACACGTTTAAATTTTGCATGGAGGCTTGGATCGCTGAACGACAAGCTTGTGGTGCATTTTCACCGAGGACCACACCAAATCGCGCTGCTTTACGCATCAACTCTGTTTGGATGGTCAGAGATAAAATAGTCTTTTCGCCTTTTAAGCGCATCATCAGTGACTGGTTACCACCAGGGAGTGGGCGACGAATATGATCGGCGTAATTTAAAACTTTAAAGCTTTCTTTGAGGATGTCTGCAAGTCGGTCACAGTCTGCGATGCTTTGTAAAATAATTTCAAAGGCATGACTATGGGTGAGCTCTTGCAGATCGATATCGTTTTTTACAAAGTGACGAAGTAATTCAATATTATTATTTTTCTTTTTAATTCGACCTGAAATATGGTGTTGTTCTAGTAAGGCGGTGAGGTTATTTTCCCACTTGGTTTGGTATTCGCAGCGTTTCGGCTTGGTTTGTAATAAAGCTTCTTGAACATTGTTATACATATCTAAGTCGAGATTTTGATAACATAAATGTTCAAGGTTGTCGGCCATTTCATTCATACCGACAAGGCGTGCCATAGGCACAAAAATTTCAAAGGTTTCTTGGGCAATACGAGCACGTTTGTCAGGGCGTAAAGCACCTAGTGTGGTCATATTGTGATAACGATCCGCCAGTTTAATAATAATGACACGTGGGTCTTGTAGGGTGGCTTGCAGAATTTTACGGAAGGATGCGGCTTTATTATATTCTTTATCGCTAGAGTGGCTGAGTTTTGTGACGCCGTCGACGAGTTCAGCAACGGTCAGACCAAATTTTTCAGTAATATCTTGTTTGGTAAATTCAGTATCTTCGATGACATCATGTAGTAAAGCAGCCATTAACGTTTCCGCATCAAGACGCATATGCGCCAAAATACAGCTCACCGCAATTGGGTGAAGGATGTAGGGTTCGCCACTTTTACGTGTAATGCCATCATGGGCAATATCCGCATAGTCGCAAGCTTCAAGCACGCGTTCGACATCACTTACTGAAAGGTAAGCGTCGATAATCACATTTAACTGTTGCTTGGCTTGGCTGACCATTGGGCCTGGCATAGAACACCCTTTTACTACTGATTTACAAATGAAACGATTAATACTTTAATGAAATGCATATTGCATGACTTGTCAATTTTTTAGTTTAAAAAAATGAAAATCTTTTTTGCTTGCTTTGCACTTCTTAAGCTTATGTTATAACTGTTCTGAGTAAAATATTAAAGAGAATCCATAAAAAAAGCCTAGTTAAAAACTAGGCTTTTAAGGTCAGGTTTATCTTATTGGAAAGAAAAACCGTCTAAGTTTAGGTTATTTGCAGAAAGTGCAAGGTCTAAACTTGAAGTTTGGTAGTCTTGTTCACGTTGTTTCAAAATGTCTTTAGAAACGTGACCCGCTGCGATTTCACGAAGAGCAACAACGGTTGGTTTGTCATTGTCCCACTCAACAGTAGGTTCGATACCTTGACGTGCCAATTGACGCGCGCGTTTGCTTGCCACTAGTACAAGCTCAAAGCGGTTGTCTACATGGTCTAAACAATCTTCAACGGTTACGCGTGCCATAAGAATTCTCGTTTGAATATAAATTTTTAACAGACTGTGCAGTATAAGGTGCTTTGTCTATAGACTCAAGTTTTAATCACTGCTCCGTAGGGGTGATTAATTTCTCAATCAGTTTTTCATGGCGCATAGCTTGTTGTTTTAAAACAAGACGATTGGCAATAATAACGGACTCTAAGTCATGCAGTGCTTTATTAAAGTCATCATTAATAATGACATAGTCAAAATTAACGTATTGCTGCATATCTTCTACGGCACAGCTAAGACGATGTTCAATCACTTCAACAGAGTCTGTACCACGATTGGATAAACGTTGACGTAAATCGAACTGACTCGGAGGGAGGATAAAAATTTGTCTAGATTCAGGAAAAAGTTTACGAACCTGTTCAGCACCTTGCCAGTCAATTTCAAGTAAAACGTCATGACCTTTGGCCAATTGTTCTTTTACTGTGCGCTGTGCAGTACCGTAATAATTGCCAAAAACTTCTGCATATTCAATGAAGCCGCCTTCATTTACCAAAGATAGAAAATCTTCTTTTTTAGCAAAATGGTAATGTACGCCGTCTAATTCGCCAGGACGCTGACCACGAGTGGTATGAGAAACAGAGACATGTAAATTGTTTACACGTTCAAGCAGGGCTTTAACGAGGGATGTTTTGCCCGTTCCCGAAGCAGCAGAAACGACAAACAAGAGACCCGACATGATATTTTTCCTGATATGATAAAATATCTTCTCTATTTTAGAGTAGACGCGCGCCAAACAAAATAGTCAGACGTCTATTGTTTACATTTATTTCAAGTGATACCCGTAAAATTGAGTGGGCATTGAGGATTCTATGGAAATTGTTTTAGCTAATCCACGCGGTTTCTGTGCAGGTGTTGATCGCGCCATCGCGATTGTGAACCGTGCATTGGAATGCTTTAACCCACCCATTTATGTACGTCACGAAGTAGTACACAATAAATTTGTGGTGGATGACTTGCGTCAACGCGGTGCGATATTTGTGGATGAACTGGATGAAGTGCCAGATGACAATATCGTGATTTTCAGTGCGCATGGTGTATCTAAAGCGGTACAACAAGAAGCTGAACGCCGTGGGCTAAAAGTTTTTGATGCGACGTGCCCTTTGGTGACTAAAGTACATATCGAAGTGACCAAGTATGCCCGTGAAGGGGTGGAAGCGATTCTGATTGGTCATGAAGGTCACCCAGAAGTTGAAGGGACAATGGGTCAATATGACACTAAAAATGGTGGTTCGATTTATTTGGTTGAAGATGAACAAGATGTTGCTGATCTAAAAGTGGTGCATCCTGAAAAAGTAGCGTTTGTAACTCAGACAACGCTTTCTATAGATGACACAGCAAAAGTTATTGATGCCCTACGTCAGAAGTTCCCAAAAATTCAGGGGCCGCGTAAAGATGATATTTGTTATGCCACTCAAAACCGCCAAGATGCCGTACGTGATCTGGCTGAGCAATGTGATGTTGTATTGGTTGTGGGTTCACCGAACTCTTCGAATTCGAACCGATTACGTGAATTGGCTGAACGGATGGGTAAGCATGCCTATTTGGTGGACAATGCCGATCAGTTGCAGCAAGACTGGTTTAATGAGCACACAAAAATTGGTGTAACTGCAGGAGCTTCTGCACCTGAAATTTTAATTAAACAGGTAATTCAGCGCTTACAAGATTGGGGGGCTAAATCTCCGCAAGAGTTGGATGGTCGTGAAGAAAATATTACATTTAGTTTACCAAAAGAGTTACGTATTCCTGTAACTCAGGCATAAAGTGTTAATGACTTAACATTCTGAATTTTTTTAAGAATTGACAGATAATTGCTTTTTGGCAATTATCTGTTTTTTTATGCCTTTTATCCTTATTTGTGTTTGTTTTGTAATTTAATTAGATATTATTTTTAATAGGGTAAAGTTTGGCGTGCCTTGGGGGGAGTATGCAGAAAAATAATGGATTTACGTTAATAGAGCTGATGGTGACAATTGCTGTTATGGCGATTATTGCCATGATGGCTGCGCCTTCGTTTATTAAATTAGTTCGAAATTATCAATTAACCACAGATACTCGTGATTTTATTGATTTGTTAGCTGAAACTCGCTCGGAAGCAATTTTTAAGCAGAAACCACAAATTTTAGCCGTAAATACAACGGTTGCTGATGCATATAAAACGTGGGTGCCGTCTCATATGCAAAAAGATAGTGGTGAGATGTCTTTAACATTTAAACGCTTAGGTCAAATAGATAATGCAGAGTGCTTTATTTTTTCGCATAAAAGTGATTCAACATTAAAGGCTTATGTTTATGTACAAAAGGGTGGAACAGTTGTGTACAACAAATCTTTAACCAGTTGCCCAACCTAAAATTAGGGAAAATATAATGATAAATTCTCAAAAAGGTGTTGGTTTGATTGAGGTGTTGGTCGCGCTCATACTGCTAAGTATTGCTGTATTGGGTTTTGTTGCATTACAGATTAGAGCGGTTACAGCAACGACTGAAGCCAGTATGAATGTTCAAGCGACTAATATTGCCCGTGATTTGGCAGAAAGAATGCGTATGAATCGGGATGGTCTACTTGAATATAAAAGTGATGCGAGTGCGGCAACGAAATGTGCTTCAGAATTTTGTACACCTAAAGAAATGGCTCAATACGACTATGCGCAAGTAAGTAAACATGCTACCGATTTAGGTATGAATATGAATGTTTTAAATTGCCAAGGCTCAACATTGGTTCGTAAATGTGTATATGTTGCATGGGGTGGTACTACAGCAACAAATGGCACGGCCGCAACAGACTGTACAAACGGTGCGGCATATATCCCAAATGCACAATGTATCATTATGGAGGTCTATAACTATGGAAGCTAATAGACATACGACTTCTTATCACCCGATCAACGGTAATAGAGTAAATGCTGGTTTTACCTTAATAGAGCTTATGATTGCATTAGCATTGGGTCTAATTATCGTTGCTGCAGGATTGGCTATCTTCTTAAGCAGCTCAAGATCCTTAAATTTACAAAATAGCATGGGCGAATTACAACAAAATGCGAATTTTGGTTTATCTGTAGTTACGCATGATATTCGTCATACAAACCTAAATACATTGTCTTCTCAGCGCGTAAACAATATCACTAATGGTTCAGGTGTTATTTTTACTAAAGAAAATCTTCCAACCACTTTATCTGCTTTTAGTGATTTAGAAAGTAAATACGCAACTGCACAAGATAAAGATGCTGATAATACTTCGGGGAATAGTGACCAATTTACAATGCAGTATGTTCCAGTGGAAGAAACAATTACAGATTGTGAAGGAAATAATATTGACGATGCGTCATCAAAGATTATTGTACAACGCTATTTTGTAGCTGAAACACCACAACAAGTTGCGGGAGAGCCAACGTCTTATTCTTTATATTGTGATGCAGGTTATTACGAATCGACTAGCACAACGATAGACGGTTTGGGCGTGAATGCACAACAACTTATGCAACGAGTGGATGCATTTAAAATACGTTTAGGTGTTAAGAACCCGGCTGGTAATTTAAGATACATGACCATAAACGATTATAAAAAAGACATGGATGATATTTTAGATGCCGAGCCTTGTGAGGCTGATAAATATGCTACGTCATGTACAAGTACTTATTTAAATGTGGTTTCAATTGATGTTGGCGTGCTATCTCGTTCAACTGGAACAATAGGGGCAGATGCAAGTCTAAATACAAAAAAGACATTTGAAGTGGCAGGACAGAATGTAACTTTAAAAGGTAATGAGGCATTAAACAAAAAATATCTTCGCCAAGCTGTAAATCAAGTCGTTGCTATTCGTAATACATTGGGGGCATCGTAATGAATCAACAAAAAGGTGCGACATTAATTACAGTATTAATTATTTTGGTCATTATTACTTTAATAGGAACAATTGCGGTGAAGTCAGGAATTTTGGGGCTTAAAATCGCAACAAATAGCCAAGTTAATTCACTACTTATGGGGAATTCTGACTCAGCATTATTTAATATTGAAAACCCAGATCAAATTGCAAGACAAATGGCACTTGATGGAATGTTTGCTTATTTTAACTCTGCTGCAAATGCAAAGGATGAATTGGTTTTTTGCTATAGAGCAAGTGAAAGTAGTTTTTTTAAACTGTCTAAAGCAAGTGCAATCTCAGCAGATGGTTCAACGACTAAACAAGGTGTTAGTGGGTTTTGTAAAGCCAATCAGTTTTCAATGGGGCGTTCAGCTGTTATTTCTCAAATTTATTTAATGAAAAATACAACAACTGAAACACCGTTTAGTAGTGTTCCTAAAGGTACCAGTATTGGTCAAAGTTCAGTTCCATCAAGCACCAATAATATTGGTGCGACAGTAATTTCTATATTACCAAGTTTTTCTGCTGCATCTAAATCTGAAATCGAGGCTTGCTTTAAAAAGAAAAGTTCTGAAGTGGCGGCGTGTTTTGAAAATTTAAATATTCCATACAATATGCAACATTCTGATTATGTCGTTGGCGGTCAGCCGAAATTGGTATCGTAAGGAAAGAGGGTTTAGTGATGAAAAAGTTATATCAAAAAAATATACTTTCGGCTTCGGTATCAATGGTGATGACATTGGTGTTATGTCAAAGTGTCGCAACTCAAGCGAGTGATATTGATATTTATAGCAGCACAACTGGTGGTAAAACTTCTATTTTATTAATGTTGGATACATCGGGCAGTATGGGTATAAGTTCTCTAGTATTGCCCAAAAA
The DNA here is from genome assembly GCF_013419925.1 of Acinetobacter sp. YH12045. NCBI lineage: Bacteria > Pseudomonadati > Pseudomonadota > Gammaproteobacteria > Moraxellales > Moraxellaceae > Acinetobacter > Acinetobacter sp. YH12045. The sequence continues at coordinate 161,279 of NZ_VOZE01000005.1, forward strand.
TAATAGCTATGGTAGTCCAGGTGATGTGGATAGCTCGTTGTGTGCGCAAGTTGATGTAAAAGAATTTAAAAATGATTATAAGGACTCCACGGCGGTCAATTTTAAGGAGTGGGCCTATAATTTAAGGGATACTGCAACTAATAGAACATCAATCCAAAAATCAGTGACAATTGGTACAACTACCATAACTTACTACGTTCGCGGATGTACTAGTGGCGGTGTAACTCAATACGATCGACTATCTCGCCTCAAGGATGCAATTTTACCACTGTTGGCAGAAAGTCCAACAACAGGATTGTCTGATAGTGTGATTATGGGGCTAGGCCAGTTTTCATCTAGAACAGAGTTGACTATTGGTAATGTACCTACAAAATTAGTCGATGGTCATTCCGGTCGGATTGTTGTGCCAAATGCTCCGTTGACAACAGCGCAGCGTATAAAAATAGCTCAAGCTTTAGCAGCAATTAAATCCATTGATACATCAACAAATGAAGATGGAACTCCAAATAGTAATTTAAAAATATCCAGTCAAACCTATCCAGATATAATTAAGGCAGCCAGCGGTACGCCAACAGCACACGCTTATGCAGAAGCTGCTGCCTATATGATGGGGACAAATACAGGTGTTGCTACAACATCAACAAAAGTTAGCTATATTTATGATGGCTATATGTTGAAGCAAAAAGGCTCGGAACAGGTTTATTTCCTTTGTGCGACTTCTGGGGGTGGGACAACCACAGCATTAGGTGCAACTGTGAAACAGTGTCCAAGTGACTGGCCTGAATGGAATAATAATGATAAGACAGTTCAAGGTACAACTATTTATAAGCCTTATGATGGTACATGTACGAGGGCAAATGCTCCCAACCAGAACTGGTGTACTGTTAACTTTAATAATTTTAGAACCGCAGTTGGTGGAGGAATGTCATCGTTATGGGATGCGTATAAAAAACTTCCTGTTGGTTGGCGTTTTGATGGTTGGGTGAAAGTACCTACAGAACCAATGGATATTGAACCAGTTGTTGGTACTGTTTGGGGGTATCCAGATAGTATCAATGGTTTGGTATCGTATCGTACTAATCCTTTTTCACTAGATGGAACTAGTGATAATAATGTTGGTGGTTTTGCATATTCAGTGCCTGAATCGAAAAATAGCAGTAATTATATTGCTGGCGGTTCAACGAATAGTTGTGATGGGAATGGGATTTATTTCTTAACAGATGGTGCACCAAACTCGACGAAAGATGACATGGCGCGAACAATTTTAAATCGATCATTAACTGATACTTATAAATTTTCGGCAAAGCCATCTGGTACAGGCGTTTTAGTTTCACCGACGTTAAAGTCTGATTTATTTGCTGGTGAAACTGGTGGTTGGGAATATATTGGTGAATATGCCAAAAAAATGCGTAATAGAACTGCAACATCAAATACGCAAAAGAACCCTGCTGATATGAATATTAAAACTGCAGTTGTTGGTTTTGGTGCTTCATTTGCTGGTTTAACTAAGAATGCAGATGGCACATATAATTGTGCAAGTGCGCCAAATGAAGATGCTAAAAATGCCTGCTTATGGGGTAGTTCAGCTTATGGTGATGGTGGATTTTATTATGCTGAAAACTCAGCCGATATTAAAAATAGTATTAAAAAATTCGTTACGAATGTAACACCTGATTTTGAACCCATTGCAACAGGTTCACCTACATTACCTCAAGATGCTTTAAATCCATTAACGATTCAACCTTATGGTTATTATGCGTCTTTTACACCAAAGCCTCAGGCGCAATATCGTTTGTGGATGGGTAATCTTAATAAATACAATGTCTATAATGGTGAACTGTATAATAGTTCCAACACTATTAAATTGATTAAAGACGATGGTTCACTTAACTCAAATGCCAATGGTCTTTGGAGTGGTGGTGTGCTTGGTCAATTGGCTTTAGGTACTGCACTTAATTCTGATAATAAAACTTATGTTCGACGCACTATTTTTACAAATAGGACAATTAGTTCGACGACGCCATATACTGCAACTGAAACAAATTCTTTAAAAGAATTAAATGTAAATGCATTGTTTGGAACAGGTGCGAATGCTTCTTTTGTTAATGATCCGCAAAAAAATTATTGGTTGAATTTATTGGGTTACAACGTTGCTGCTGATGCAACGGGGATTACCTTAGATAGTTTATCTTCTGCTGCTGAACTTCGTCAGTTTGGTACAGTAATGCACTCAACACCAATATTGCTTACCCAACGTGGTGCAATTAAAGTTGATGTTGCAACAGGCGCGTTAGATACAACAGATCGTGATGATTATTTACTTTTTGGCAGCTCACAAGGGCTTTTACATATTGTAGATGTGAAAACAGGTAAAGAAAAATTTGCATTTGCTCCTCATGAGATGATGGAAAGACAGCGAGATGCATTTTTAGCTGAGAATTCGACCACTGGCGGATCTGCTAATTTGTTTTATGGGATTGATGCACCATGGACTGCGTATACTCAATATGTTTCAAAAGAGGATGGTTCATTAACAGTACAAGCATCGGATAAAATAAGTGATGGTGGGACAGACAAAGATTTAGCACTCAAAGGCTTACAATGGGTATATGGTGGTCTGCGCATGGGCGGTAACAGTTACTATGCATTGGATCTTACTAACTTAGATACGCCGAGCTTGAAATTCCATATTGATCCAAAATTAACTGACTCAAAAATTTATAAATCTGGCTCAACAGTGTCTATAGAAGCGCTAGATTACATGGGGCAAAGTTGGTCTAAACCGACGCTGGCTTATGTAAACTTTGGGGGGGAAAAACGTCCAGTGATGTTTGTAGGTGGTGGTTATGACGGAGGTTATGAAGCCGCTGATTACAATCAAACTACAACCAAAGGTGGTGGTGCTGGTGTTTACATGTTTGATGCAGATACTGGTGATTTACTGTGGTGGACAAGTGCAAATGCTACAAAAGCCTTAGGAGCTCAAGCATTCACCGATGCGAGCGACGCAAATATCAATATGAAATACAGTGTTGTGAGTCAGATTAATGCAGTCGATCGTGATAATGATGGTTTAGTGGATAATCTTTATTTTGGGGATTTAGCAGGGCAAGGCTTCCGTGTTGATTTAAATAATCTTGCAACGGGTACAGATGAAAATGCTAAAAAAGCTAACTTTGCTAAACGTGTTGTTCGCTTATTTAGTGAGTATAAAACTGGAGGAGCAAGCCCACGTTTCTACGAAATGCCAAGTGTTTCTATTCATGAAAGTAATGATGGTTATATTGCCGCTGTTGCTTTTAGCTCTGGGAATAGAAGTAAGCCTTTAGTAGGTGCTGCAGGTACAAATCAGAATGGTTCAACGGTTAGTGCAGATGATGGTGTATTTGTTGTTTACGACAAAGATGTTGCTAAACCAGCACTATATGGTGAATTGACACTTGTAACGAATAATATAGCCTTAGAATCGTTAAATGATGTAATGGATGACGGTGTTCCTGTCTCCGATAACGATGGTTGGAAGTATACTTATTCTGACAAGGCAGGTGTGTATAAAGGCATGAATGAACTTTATGCACTGGATAGCATGCTATATGTAAACGTATTCCATCGCGATGGTACGGGTATTGGTGGTAATTGTGGTGCTGGTGTTAAAGGTGATTCCTATGTGTATCAGTTCTGCTTACCAACAGGTAAATGTCCGTTTGCAACAACAACCTCTGGTGAGCCGAATAAAGCTAAAATAGGTGCTGGTATTTTAGGTTCTGGCCTTGGATTGGGTCATAACAACAATAAAAATAATACTGGCTTAGTAGTAACTCGTCCGGATAGTGTGGATTGTGATGCTACTGCAAATAAAAACTTACCTGAATGTCAATTGTTTAGTACGACAGCAAATTTAAGACAATTGCGTTGGTATGAAACACGCTAGGAGTAAAGAGATGAACTTTTTTTCTAGTTTAATACGAACGTATGTTACTGAGCTGGCTGTTTCTTCTTCAGATGCACAGTTAAATTCGGTAGCAAAATTTAAAAAGGTAAAAGGTTTTACATTAATTGAACTGATGGTCGTGGTTGTTGTTGTTGCAATTGTGGCAGCAATTGCGATCCCAAGTTACAGTCAATATATAGAACGTAAAGATCTTGCTGTCGCTCGCCAGGAAGCATTGCGTCTGGCAGGAGAGCTTGAGCGCTTTAAATCTAAAAATTTTAGTTATAAAGGTTTTGATGCAACATACTTATATGGTTATCAAGGTACTGATTCCGATGGAAACTCTACCAGTGAAAGCTATTATGATAAAGCTACAGGGAAATTATCATTGCCATTAGGGGCGAGTGGCTCAGATGTTAAATATATCATTACCTTAGTTGATGGTGGTACTGACCATAAACCTTTGACAATTGAAAAAAATAGTGAAGGTGCAGAAACAACTGATTCTGAAAGCGTTAATGGATTGAGTTGGGCTATTTCTGTGGAACGTGCTAAAGACGGCACTGAGCCTAAACAGCCACGTAATTATGATTTGCTTTTAACTAATGCAGGCCTTCGCTGTATGACCAAAGTAAAAAATGTTGTGACAACATTCGTAGACTGTGGTGATGAAGATAATAGTGAGTCATGGTAATGAAGAGTGTGAAAGGATTTACATTAATTGAGCTAATGATTGTTGTGGTTATTATTGCAATTCTTGCAGCAATTGCTTATCCCTCATATCAAAACTATGTACAGAGAACTAAACGTGCTGATGCACAAGCAGAAATGATGCAAATTGCACAAAAAATGCAGAGCTATTATGTCATCAACCATAATTATTCGTCCGCAACGATAGATGGTTCAAATACTACAGTAGATTTCCCAAGCCATGATGCACTGTACTCTATAGATTTAGATGCTGGGGATCAAACTTGGACACTCACAGCGGCCCCTAAAAGTACTAGCGCTATGAAAAGTACAGGTAACTTAACGTTAGATAGCACAGGCAAACAATGTTGGGAAAAAACTTCTGGTGCTTGTGAACCATGGGACGGTAAATAACCTCAAATTCAAAATTGTGGATAAACACTTTTTGATCTTTCATTCAGGGCAAATTTCACGTAAAATATTGCCCTCTATGAAAGGGGTTTGAAATGTATCGATGGTCGGTACAGGGATAATCCGTAAAAACTATAAGGTTCTATCATGGTTGTTATTCGTCTTGCACGCGGTGGTGCTAAAAAACGTCCGTTCTATCAAATCATTGTGACTGATAGCCGTAATGCACGTGACGGTCGTTTCATCGAACGTATCGGTTTCTTCAACCCTACAGCTCAAGGTAAAGCAGAAAAACTTCGTTTAGATGCTGACCGTTTTGCTCACTGGGTTTCACAAGGTGCTCAACCTTCAGAACGTGTTGCTTCTTTAGCTGCTGAAGCTAAGAAAGCTGCAGCTACTGCTTAATTAGTAGTAGGTTGCCCATGACACCAACACAGAATGTTCCCGAAGATCGTATTCAGATTGGACAGCTACGTTCAGCATATGGATTAAATGGGTGGCTCTGGGTCTATTCCAATACAGAACCTATGAGCAATATTTTTGACTACCTCCCTTGGTACATTGATACCAAAGCAGGTTGGCAAACAGTAGATGTAAAACGTTGGAAACCACATGGCAAAGGCTTGGTTGTTTCGCTAAAAGGTGTGAGTGATCGTACCGCAGCAGATAACTTGGTTGGCGCAAATATCTGGATTTCTAAATCGCAACTGCCTCAAGCAGGCGTGGACGAGTATTACTGGTCAGATTTGAAGGGCTTAACAGTGTTAGGTCTTGGAGAAGATGAACAAGAAGTCAACCTCGGTCAAATCCACGAATTGTTTGAAACAGGTGCTAACGACGTGATGGTAGTTCGCGCTACTGCTGACAGTGTCGATAGCGAAGAGCGAATGATTCCATGGCATAAAGATGTAGTACAGCGTGTTGATCTCGAAGCTGGTCGTATCTACGTAAATTGGGGCGTAGATTATTAATCCTTTAAGGATTGACGCAGCAGGAAAATAGAGGAGTCTGCGATGTTTTTTGCAGTCATTACGCTTTTTCCTGAAATGTTTGAAGCGATTACAGCCTACGGTATTAGCGGGCGCGCAGCAAAACGTGACATTGTGCAAGTTCATTGTATCAATCCACGCGAATTTGCTGAGGGCAACTACAAAAGAGTGGATGAACGTCCATTTGGTGGTGGTCCAGGTATGGTGATGATGGCTGAGCCATTAGCGAAAGCAATTCATCGTGCCAAAGAGCTTGCCAAGCAAGCGGGTGCTGTTCATGTCCCTGTGGTGTATATGTCGCCGCAAGGAAAAACCTTAAATGAACCTGCGGTACAAGATTTCGTCAAATATGATGGATTGATTGTATTGTGTGGTCGTTATGAAGGTGTAGATGAGCGTTTGATCCAACAATATGTTGATCAGGAATGGTCAATAGGCGATTACGTTTTATCTGGTGGTGAACTTCCTGCGATGGTTTTATTGGATAGTGTGATTCGGAGACTTCCGGGTGCAATGTCTGATGAGCAATCACATGTGCAAGACTCATTTGTGGATGGTCTTTTAGATTGCCCACAATATACCAAGCCAGACCATTTTGAAGGTTTAGATGTTCCTGAAGTATTAAAATCGGGACATCATGCCAATATTGAGAAGTGGCGGTTTTTGCAGCGATATCAACGCACTTTAGAACGCCGACCTGAGTTGGTTGAAAAAGTTGAATTGACCAAGCAGCAAAAGAAATGGCTAAAAGATTCCCAGGTTTAAATTTTTTAAATCTTATATTAGGCTCTTTATGCATTGAAGCGGTCAAGCATAAAGGGAAAGTCAATCGGGTCTATGCGCTTTAGCCTCTAGCCCCAGCGATGATTAGACCTCTTCTAACTCGCATAATTGGAGATACCCCATGAGCGGTAAACATCCTTTAGTACAAGCTGTTGAAAATGCACAGTTGAAACAAGACATCCCTGCTTTTGCTCCTGGTGACACAGTAGTTGTTCAAGTAAAAGTAAAAGAAGGTGAGCGTGAACGTCTTCAGGCATTTGAAGGTGTTGTAATTGCTAAGAAAAACCGTGGTTTGAACTCTGCGTTCACAGTACGTAAAATTTCTAGCGGTTTCGGTGTTGAGCGTGTATTCCAAACTCACTCACCAATCGTTGCTGGTATCGAAGTGAAACGTCGTGGTGACGTTCGTCGTGCTAAACTTTACTACCTACGTGAATTGTCTGGTAAAGCTGCACGTATTCGTGAAAAATTACCAGCTCGTAAAGCAAAATAATTTGTTTTACAACGCTGTAAAAAAATGCGCCTTTAGGCGCATTTTTTTATGCATGAAAGAAAGTTATAAACCTTGAAGTTTCAAACGATTGGCATGTTGACGGTAGACTGAAACAGGGTCTGGTGCAAATAGTCCCTTCAAGCCCAATACTTGATTGACTTCATCGAAATGGTTCCACTTGTAATTATCACGGACGGTTTTACCTAATTTACTGCTGCATTGGCTCACTAAGCCGTCGTTCGGTTGTCCGCTAAATGCAATTGGCCCCATTGCGGTAAAGATCGTATCTGGATCAAGTAAGTTGGTGGTGTTAGAAATACCTGTCCATGAATAGAAGCTAATGCCATTGGCAACACTTGGGCCATCAGCACATTTAGTTGCAGGCATACCGAGTGGAAATTTTGCATTAAAGGCTTTCACACCCGGTTGAGACATACTGTAGATCGAAGCTTTAAAATTTGAAGGCAGATTGGACTGCTGGGCGAAGTTAATCACTGGGGTCATTAATGCATCCATAACAGTCGCTAATACGCCATTTAAAATCGGTACGCTCTGTACTAAATCCGCCACAGGTGAACCGTCATTAGTGCCTGCGACTGTACTGACAGAGGCAACCAAATCAGGTCGTACGCCAGCAATATATCGAGCCGTAGGGCCACCATGTGAGTGACCAATTAAATTCACTTTGGGTTTGCCAGTAATGGCAACTACTTGTTCAACTTGGTCTAACAGTTGTTCACCGCGAACTTCAATGGACTCCAACGGGGAGATTTGTGTCGCAAAGGCCGTAGCCTTGTGGCTTGCCAAATCGGGGAGAACTTGATACCAATAATCTAGACCAAAAACGGCACCGCCTAAGCGATTAAAACCAAACATCCCGTGTACAAACACTAGGGGGTATTGTGTTTCAGCATAATTGTCGATGACTTTTTTAGTGGTCGCTTGCTGTATACCCAATGCAGCATGCGTTTGGGTCACTGCCATACTTGCAAGGAGCGTGGCGCAGAGCAATTTTCCTTTCATTTTTTCATTCCTTTCTTTTTGTTTTGGTTTTTAAACTGCGATTCAGTTCAGTTTGGAAATAGACAAACGCGTCTATTTGACAATTTTTATTGTCATTAAGGATTATAAGAAAAGGAAAGTAAAATGTGAGAACTAATCGACAGAATGAAAGATATTTTGTACATTGATTAATGAAAATATCATTAAACCCTGAATTTACAGGGTTTAATATATAGCTTTACTAAATTATAAACCTTGAAGTTTTAAACGATTGGCATGTTGACGATAAACGTCGACAGGATCTGGTGCGAACAACGCTTTGAGACCAAGCACTTGGTTGACTTCATCTAAATGGTTCCAGTTGTAGTTATTACGAATGGTTTTACCAAATTTGGCACTACAGCGTGATACGAGGCCATCATTGTCTTTTCCGCCATCGATCAGTAATGCGGTCACTTTTAGTGCTGAGTCTAAATCTAAAATATTGGTGATTTGGCCAATGCCTGTAAATGAATAGTTGTAAATGCCTTTTTCCACGCTATTGCCATCAGCACAATTGGATTTAGGCAAGCCCAGAGGGAATGCGGCATTATACTTTGCAGAACCCGCTAGCGTTAAACTTGAACCACCTGCCAATGCGTCATGAGGATAAGTCGTTGGATCTAGACCTTGCGCCCAAACGATGGCTTTAGAGACAAAATTCACAGCTCCAACCAAGGGTGCTTCGACAGCGGTGCCTTCAGCTTTTAAAATTAAGTCTGCAACAGGGGAGCCTTGATGAGGTCCTGCAACACTGGTTAATGAAGCCACGACATCTGGGCGAACACCGGCAACATAACGAATCGTTGGTCCACCATGACTATGTCCAATTAAATTCACTTTATCCGCACCTGTGAGTGCTTGGATTTCAAGAACTTGTTGTAGAAGCTGTTCGCCACGCACTTCGGTAGAGTTAAAAGGCGATACGCGAGTTGCCCAAACATTTGCACCATTTCGGGCAAGATCAGGAAGGATTTGATACCAATAGTCGAGTCCAAATGAGTCCGTACCAACGGTAATGAAACCACCCATACCGTGGTTGAATACGATTGGATATTTGGTCTTTGCATAGCTGGAACTAGCTTTGGCAGTGACTTGGGTTGCTTGCGATGCAGATACATTACCGATGAATGTAGCTGCAATTAAACCTGCTAAAAATGATCCGTATTTCATGAGCGATCCTCAATGTATTATTGTTTTATGACAATATTTATTGTCATTTCTAATAAAGCAATAAAGACCACCTGTTGCAAATTGAAAGAGATTAACTGTGACGCTAAATGTAACAAAATAAACGATCATGAATTTTTCAGATCTATAAAAGTAAATAAGAGGGCCGAAGCCCCCTTATTGCATTTAAATTTCAACGATAAGAATTAAAGTCCTTGCAGTTTTAAACGGTTTGCATGTTGACGGTACAGCGCCACAGGATCTTGTGCAAATAGCCCTGTTAAGCCAAACATCATATTGGCTAAATCGGTATGGTTAAGTTTGTAGCTATCGTTAATGACTTTACCGATATAAGCACTACAACGTGCAACCATACCGTCATTGTCTTTATTGCCGTAAGACAATGGTCCGAGTTGCATCAGGATCGTATCGATATCAAGTAGATTTGTGGTTTGCGCAACACCAGTCCATGAATAGTACTGAATGCCTTTGCTGTCGACTTGCTTTAAGTTTTTGCTGCAATTTTCTGAATATGCCAAAACACCGTCAGCTACAGCAGATTTTGCAACCGTACTGTTAAATGCAGCAGAACCTGTTTGTGATAATGATTTCATAGAGGCATCGAAATCAATTTCAAGCTCAGGTTTTGCCTGACCCAAAGCAATCAATGGACCGACAATATAATCACCTAAAATATTGAAGGCAGTACGAGAAAGTGAGTTGCCTTGAATATCATCTGCGACTTTAGAGCCGTGATAGGTGCCTGCAACACCTGTAATAGACGCAATGTACTGTGGTTTCGTTTGAGCAACATACAATACAGTTGGGCCGCCATGAGAGTGACCGATTAAGTTAAGTTTTGGCTTCCCTGTAATAGCCAAAACATCTTCAACTTGTGCAATTAACTGCTCGCCACGATGTGCTGTGGTATTTGCAGGAGATAATTGCGCTGCAAATACGGTTGAGCCATTTCGTGCCATATCTGGCAAGATTTGGTACCAATAATCCAGTCCAATGGTGTCGGTGCCGATACGTGACCAACCGAGCCAACCATGTACCATTAAAATTGGATATTTGGTTTTTGCGTAGTCAGATTTTGCCGTTTCCTTTACCTGGAGGACACTAGGCGCAGCTTGAGTGCTTGCCGATATACTCATCGCTAAGCCTGCAACTGCAGCTACAGAGGCCATCTTGGCCGTGTTTACTAAAGATCGCATAAATGTTCCTTGATCTGATGTTGTTTTTATTACTTTTTAATAATGAAAATACTCTCTGTTTTTAAGCAACATCTTTGTGATTGGCCAGGCCATATCTTTGATTTTAGAGAGTTTGAATAGACAAAGATGCCTTGTCATTTTTTCATGCTCGGTTTGAAATTCCATGTCATTTTAGGACATGGGGTGCATTCAGATGACATGTATATTTATATACATCTGTCTTTTATTTTGATCGTTTATTTTAGTTGTTATGATTTAATAACTTATTGAATTAGTTTGTTTAATACTTACAAATAAAAACATTGTAAACAAAAAAAGGACGTCCAAAGACGTCCTGTTCAGTGCTGAAAGGGAACCAACTTTTGAAGTTACAGTCCCTGTAATTTTAAACGATTGGCATGTTGGCGGTAGAGCGCAACTGGGTCAGGTGAAAATAGGCTGCGTAGACCAAAGACCATATTCACTTCATCTAAGTGGTTGTGATTGTAGTCATCACGGATCACTTGTCCGATGTGGGTGCTACAGCGGCCAACCAAACCGTCATTGTCACGATTTCCATAGGCCAAAGGGGCAAGTTGACTAATCACTGTATCTAATACATCTAATACATTCGTGGCTTGCGCTGTACCCGTCCATGAGTAGTAATACACGCCATTGTCGACTTTGGCACCCGACTCGTTGCAGTTCGCTGCCAGTGCTGCAGTTGGAAATTTTGCATTAAATTCAGCAGAACCTTTTTCACTGATCGCGGTAAGTGATGCATCAACACTGTTGGGTAGACTCGAGTTGCCTTCAGCCCAAGTAATAATCGGTGCTAAGAGTTGATCGCCAAGGACCCCAAAGACTGAGTTAATGGTTTTATTTGCTTGGATTTTATCTGCGACTAGAGAGCCACGATAAGTGCCTGCAACCCCAGTCACCGAAGCTACATATTCAGGTTTGATCGCTGCAATATAGCGAGTTGTCGGTCCACCATGTGAATGACCAATGAGGTTCACTTTGGGTTGGCCGGTCAGAGCAAGAACTTCTTCGACTTGAGAGAGCAATTGCTCACCACGGACTTCTGTCGACTCTAGCGGAGAAACTTGGGCAGCAAAGGTATTGGCCCCATTACGAGCTAAATCTGGCAAAATTTGATAAAAATAATCCATGCCAAAGCTGTCAAAACCAATGCGAGTAAACCCGAACATACCATGGGTAAACACAATCGGATATTTGGTCTTGGCATAGTTTGCCGAGCTGTTGGCGGTGACATGTTGGAGTCCTGCCGCCGCTTGGGATTGTGTGCTGGCGATCACTGCTGATGCAGCGATGATTGCGCATAAAAGAGCTTGTGGTTTTTTCATCATTTCATCCTGAAATTGAAGTTGTTTTTAAATTGTTGTTTGCAGTTATTCTGCGAAAGGTAATTTTCCACCTTGATCATGCACAGATTCAAAGGTACTGACGCGGAGCTGATCTTCCTTCGATTTAAAATGTTGATTACGGAGTTGCTGCACCGCTTGTTGTTTAGCACTGTCACTCATATTGCTTTTCATAATGCTGTCACGCTCTGTGAGGTACTGATTTACGCTTGATTTCCAAGAGCTGCGCTGGCTGTCTAGATTTTCAAGGCGCTGAGTAGCTTCTGGACCCACTAAATTTAACCGCATTTGATGGATTTCTTCGCTTGAACCACCACGGGCTTTAATGTCTGCTGTGAGTTTGCGTAAATCTTCAAGTTTATTGATTTGTTCCAGATTTTCTTTCCAATCTTCTGGGAGTTCATCAAACAGGGCTTTTAGTTTTTTGGCTTTTTCCGACTCAGAAAGTTTTTTGTCATTCACCACTTCCATACGTTTCAGCGTGTATTCGTGATAGGTATTTTCCTTGCCAAATAAACCTTCAATTTCATAATCAGAAAAGAACTGTTTTCTTAAATTCTGGGTGCTGCTATAGATCGAGCGATAATATTGAGGTGATTCTTTGTCGTCACTCGGTGGCTGTAAATGACCTAATTGTTCACGATATTTCATATAGCGATCCCACAAATCATAAATTTGGGACAGCGCCGGTTCTTTATGACCTTGTGCAATGTAGGCTTTAAAATCCTTTTTGATTTGATCGATCGACTTTTCACCATATTGAGTGATGAAATATTCAAAACAATTCCGCGTTTGTTCGTTCACGATCAGACGGTTTGAACCATCCATACTGATTTGACAGTTAACTTCCGTGTCTTGTTGACTTGGACTGAGCAGTGAAGAACCGCTTGTTGCTTGTGCTGTAGAGCTTTCGCCCTGAGCTAAAGGCGTATTTTGTTGTTGAATCGATTGATCTGAAGGATCATTTTGTGATGCTTTTGGCGCCAGCCAAAATATAAATGCAGCAACAGCGATAACGACCAAGGCAATGATGAGCCAAAGTTTATTTTTTTGCATATCCCAATGCACCTTTATTCCGTTTTTAATTGTTTTAGAGTTCTAAATGCGAACTCAATATGACATAAAACGCAGATAAAAACATAGAAGAGTTGTAAACGTTAGAGGTGGGTTGTTACCATTGCGCTGTTCCTGTATTAGCCAAATTTTGACATGAAAAAAGCCTCTCCTAAGATCCAACGTCGTCCTGTACATGGTGTATTTCTTTTGAATAAGCCATTAGGTATTAGCTCGAATGCAGCCTTACAGAAGGTTCGTTGGCTATTTCGTGCTCAAAAAGCAGGGCATACCGGTGCGCTTGATCCGCTGGCTTCAGGTTTATTGCCGATTTGTTTGGGTGAAGCGACGAAATTTTCACATTTCTTGCTCGACTCGACCAAGCGTTATCAAACCACGGTCTTTTTAGGACACAGCACCACGACGGGTGATGTGGAAGGTGAGGTACTGATGGAACAAGCCGTACCTGTTTTGACGGAAGCCACGATTCAGCAGGTGTTGGCACAGTTCGTGGGAGATATTCAACAAATTCCACCGATGTATTCTGCGCTGAAAAAAGAAGGTCGCCCGCTGTACGAGTTGGCGCGTAAAGGCATAGAAATAGAGCGTGAAGCACGTCCAATTTCGATTTATGCCATCGAGTTATTATCATTTAATGAGAATAGTATTACACTCGACATCACCTGTTCCAAAGGCACGTATATTCGTGTTTTAGGCGAAGATATTGCCAAAGCATTGGGTACTTTTGGACATTTGACCTATCTACACCGTACGCAAACAGGGCATTTTGATCTCAATCCAACTTACACTATTGAATATTTAGAGAGTCTGACCGAAGCTGAGCGTGAAGCATTATTGCTGCCGGTGTATTCGCCTGTCGATCATTTCTGCAAAGTGCAAGCGCCGGAAGGTCGAGCTGAATATTTTAGTCGTGGAATGCAAAGTAATATTGAGCATGCTGCGGAAGCGCAGGTTTTGGTATTTGATGGTGAGCGTTGTTTAGGGCTGGCTGAAATTACAGACCGTAAACGTTTGGTGCCTAAGCGTGTGTTAAATCTAGAGTAGCTGATACAGCATTGAAGACTTCTTATGGACTTTGAAATTATTTTAAGCCTCTTATTTTTTGCATTTTTTTCCGGTGCAATTGATGCAGCAGTGGGGGGCGGAGGATTAATTCAAATTCCAGCCATTATGAATGCCATGCCGCACTTATCTCCGGCGACGGTGTTTGGCACCAATAAGTTGTCTTCGATTTTTGGTACAGCGTCAGCTTCCTATTCTTTTTTACGCCAAGTCAAACTCCGTTGGAAATTACTTGCGGTCATTGCAAGCTGTGCATTTGTTGCCTCCTTTGTGGGAGCAGCCTGTGTATCAATGATTCCAAAAGAAGTCTTACGTCCTTTCGTTTTGGTCATGTTGATCGTGATTGCGATTTATACCTTTGCCAAAAAACAATTTGGTCAAGTGCATGTACGCCAAGAACTGACTCCTAAAATCCTCGGTCTTGCCGCTATTGGTAGTCTGGTGATTGGCTTTTATGACGGCATCTTTGGGCCGGGTACGGGCAGTTTCTTTATTTTCTTTTTTATTCGTTATCTACAAGCAGACTTTTTACATGCCTCTGCTTTGTCAAAAGTCGCCAACTTAACCACAAATCTAGCTGCACTGAGTTTCTTTGCGCCCACTGGCCATGTGTTATTTGCGATAGGCTTGATGATGGCTATAGCAAATATTTTAGGCTCGATCGTTGGTGTACGTGCGGCGATTAAATACGGCAGTGGTTTTATTCGAATTCTATTTTTGATTTTGGTGAGTATTTTGATTGTACGGTTGGGTTATCAAACCTTTACGGGACAAGCTTAAAACAAATCTTAACAGAGCGTTGCTGAATTCTGTCGCTGAAATGATTAGTATGAAAATAAGCGACTCGTTTGAGTTGTGGATAATAATTAAATTTCATAATACACAATTAGCTAAGCATCAGAGGTCATCACTACAATGAATATATTTGAAGCTTTACGCCAAAGTCATGAAAAGCAACGTGAACTTGCTGAAAAACTCATTCAAACATCAGGGGATACACCTGAGCGTCGAGATTTATTTGAGCTGCTCAAAAATGAGTTATTTGCTCATGCTGTTGGCGAAGATCGTTATTTTTACATCCCGTTAATGATGACTGATTCGGGCTTAAACATCACCCGTCATGCATTGGCGGAACATCATGAGATGGATGAATTATTAGAGCAACTGACGGAAACTGAATTTAGTAATCCAGGTTGGTTGGCAATTGCGAAAAAGTTATCTGAAACGGTACATCATCATTTGCAGGAAGAAGAACATGGCTTTTTTCAGCAAGCGGGTAAAATCTTAGATGAAAAACAAAAGGAAAGTTTAGCCAAACAATATTTGGCAGAATATAAAAAATACAAGAAGGCGGATAAAGACAGTTTGACGGGATAAATATTAGTGAGTTTTGAGGACAAATTCCAAATTAAAAAAGACGGCAGAGGCCGTCTTTTTATTTCAGCGATAAAGATGAAAATTAGTTTGATCCGCTAGTCGTTGTAGTGCGAGAGGAGCGCATTGTCACCCCGACCGAGGCAAGCATAATACACACCAAAGCAAGCCATTGCCCTATATTAATGCGTTCCCCCAATACCACCATACCCGTAATGGCTGCCAAAGCAGGTGAGATACTCGACAATGTGCCATAACTCAGTTTGCTAAGAATCTTCAACGCTTTGAGGTCAAGGGCATAAGGTATGGCTGTAGCTAAAATCGCAATCAACAAGGCTTTAGGCCAATATTGCGTATCCAATAAAGCTGATGCGTTGTTATAGAGGCCGATGGGTAATAAGGTCAATGCCGATAAACTAATGGCGATGGTCAGTGCATGCATACCAATATTTTGGTGTACCACTTTTTGTCCAAAGTAAATATAGAATGCCCAACATAGCCCCGCAGTTAAGGCACAAGCTGCTCCAAATATTGAGAAATTACCACTTTGAGCTTGCCCCCAAGGTACCATCAACGCAATCCCTAAGATCGCCAAAAACACCCAAATATAGTCACTACGATTTTTAATCGACAGCAGTGCCAAACCTAGCGGCCCAATAAACTCGAGTCCTACGGCAATGCCTTGAGGGAGTTTGCCCAGTGACATATAGAACAAGACATTCATGAGGCACAGTGCTGCGCTATAGCAGAGCAGATCACGCCATTTTAAAAACGACAGTCGTTTTAAAATGTGCCATGAACGAAACATTAAACAAATAATAATTGAAGCAAAACAGAGTCGTAAAATGGTCACACTGAGTGGATCAAGCACCAAAAATAATTGTTTGGCGAATGATGCACTGATCTGATAGGAAATCATGGAGAGCACCATGAAAACAACAGCGAGAAGTTGTGAATTTGGCATGCGGCACACAGTTGTTGGGCGGTGTTGAGCCCTATTTTTGAGTCAGTACAGTATAGCGGTTAATATTGAATTATTGATGACTTTTCAGAGGCAGAAATGCAATTTGCAGGTTTTGAATTTAAAAAAATTGAATATAAAAAATCGTCTTTAAATCGCCACCATTTTTAAATTCAAAATAAAAAATGGAGATATTTTCAAAAGATTAAGGCGGTTTGAATTTAAATTGATTTGGCCTTTTGCGTGGTATAAGTACAGCCAATCGAAGCACTGATAATCACTGCCAATGCCAACCATTGTGTCCATAACAATTGTTCATGCAAAAAGATAAAACCCGAGAGAGCGGCAACAGCGGGTTCCAAACTCATGAGTGTACCGAAACTCAGCGCAGTCATGTTACGTAGCGCAATCATTTCTAGAGTAAAAGGTAAAGCACTGGCTAGGGTCGCAAGTGCAATAAAATACAGCAGACTACTTGGCTCAAACGCCTGTGCCGGCATACCTGCAAAGAGTGCGATGGGCATCAAAACACACATGCCGACGAACATGCCTAAGCAAACGGTATGATTGCCTGAGACCCCTGACGGTTTTTGACCAGCCACGATATAGAGTGCCCAACACGCACCTGCGCCAAGGGCGAGGGCAATGCCCAAGGGATCAAGTCGTTGTGCAGCTTGGTCAAAAGGAAAAAGTAGGATAAGGCCTAAAATAGCCAGTCCGACCCAAATAAAGTCAAATTTTCTGCGTGCAGCAAATAGTGCGACACTGAGCGGACCAATAAATTCAAAAGACACGGCAATGCCGAGAGGCAGGCGATCAATCGACAAGTAAAATAATACATTCATCCCTGCTAAGGCACAGCCATAGCTGAGGATAGACGACAATTTGACTTGTTTAAAATTGATTTGCCAAATTTTAAAAATAATCGCCAAAATCAAAGCGCCTAGCATTAAACGCATGGCCGAGACGGTCAGTATGGGAAATTGACCGAAAAGATATTTGGCAAATGAACCGCTGCTTTGCATGCTGATCATGGCAATAAGCAAGATCAGCGGTGCTTGGACAGCCGGTGCAACTTTAAAATTTGGCATAAACTAAATTTGTTTCGATGACTCGAAGAGCGGGAGAGTGGCACTAGCCAGATTTTAAAATTTTATAACAATAAAAAAACCACAGCCCGAAGGCTGTGGCTTCAGTGTCTAATTAAATTAGAACAATACGCGAACGCGGATGGTACCTTCCACTTCGTGAAGAGTATCCAAAGCTTCTTTAGATGCAGTTGCATCAACGTCCATCACAAGATAACCCACATCACCTTTAGTCATTAAAGACTGACCAGAGATGTTGATACCGTGTTCAGCAAACAAGTTGTTGATTTTTGAAAGAACGCCAGGCACGTTTTTGTGGATGTGAAGTAAACGGTGTTTACCTTCAGTCAACGGTAACGCGATTTCTGGGAAGTTCACTGCAGATAAAGTCATACCTTTATCAGAGTAAGCAACGAATTTTTCAGCAACTTCAAGACCGATGTTCGCTTGCGCTTCCATCGTAGAACCACCAACGTGAGGGGTTAAAATCACGTTGTCTAAGCCACGAAGTGGAGAAACAAATTCTTCACCGTTTGCTTTTGGTTCTTTCGGGAATACGTCAACCGCAGCACCTGCAATGTGACCAGATTTGATTGCATCAGCAAGATCCTCAATGATTACACATGTACCACGTGCAGCATTGAGGAAGATTGCGCCTTCTTTCATTTGAGCAAATTGCTCTTTACCGAAGAAGTTACGTGTAGATGGAACGTCAGGAACGTGTAAAGAAACCACGTCTGCATTGGCAAGAAGTTCACCCATAGAACCGACTTGACGTGCATTACCCATTGGAAGTTTAGTTACAGCATCGTAATAAATTACGTGCATACCTAAACTTTCAGCAAGTACAGAAAGTTGCGAGCCAATCGAACCGTAACCAACAATACCTAAAGTTTTACCACGAGTTTCAAATGAACCAACTGCAGACTTGTTCCAACCACCACGGTGAGTTGAAGCAGATTTTGCAGGAACACCACGAAGTAATAGAATCGCTTCAGCAAGTACTAGTTCAGCAACTGAACGCGTATTTGAGTATGGTGCGTTAAATACTGGAATACCGCGAATCATTGCAGCATTTAAGTTCACTTGGTTTGTACCGATACAGAAACAACCCACAGCAATCAGTTTGTTCGCCGCTTCAAAAACTTCTTCAGTTAATTGAGTACGTGAACGAATACCAATGAAGTGAGCATCTTTAACCGCTTCTTTCAACGCTTCACCCTCAAGCGCAGTTTTACGGTAGTCAATGTTGGTGTATCCAGCAGCATTTAGAGTGTCGATTGCGTTTTGGTGAACGCCTTCTAACAACAAGAAACGAATTTTATCTTTAGGTAAAGAAAGATGTTGGCTCATTACGGCTCCGCTACAAAGGCCAAATTTAGTGCGCATATAATAGCATAGGAAGTCGCCCGATATACATTTCCTTTATGACCGACGTCATGGCTATTTTGGCGAATGATGAGTCAATATTTTTTAGATTTGGTCTAATTAACTTGGTCATATTCCTCGTGACATTTTGAAATCACGTTTTTCTTTGGGTTTTGTCAAAAAAAGCCCAGTTATAGCTTATAATGGTGCCGCTCAAAATCATCATGACCAATTCCCTGACATTTTGATGCGCTCTGTTTCAGGCTTTTTCTCTTGAAATATGCGTTACCGCAGTTTTGACTGAATGAAGTCTGAACCTTTAAAAAAACTTGTTTACTTCTTGCAAGGTCTGAAAACGATGAATGCTCCAGTCGCTTTAACCCCAGAGTTATTGACCCAATTGACCGCTATTGTTGGCGAAAGCCGAATTAAAACCGATGCGGATAGTCTCCAAAATTGGGGTCGTGACCATACTAAGCACTTCGATCCAAACCCGTCGGTCGTCGTTTTCCCTTCAAGCACAGAGCAGGTTCAACAAATTGTAAAACTTGCTAACCAATTTAATGTTGCGATTACCCCAAGTGGCGGTCGTACAGGTTTATCTGCGGGTGCTGTGGCTGCTAACGGTGAAATCGTGGTGAGCATGGACAAGATGAACCAAATCTTGGAATTCTTCCCAGCTGACCGGATGGTACGCGTACAAGCAGGCGTGGTGACTGAACAACTTCAGAATTATGCTGAAGAACAAGGTATGTATTACCCAGTCGATTTTGCATCATCTGGTTCATCACAAATTGGCGGCAACATTGGTACCAATGCGGGTGGTATTAAAGTGATTAAATACGGCATGACTCGTAACTGGGTGTTGGGCATGACTGTGGTTACTGGTAAAGGTGACATCCTGCGCTTGAACAAAGGCATGATCAAAAATGCGACTGGTTATGCACTTCAACACTTATTTATTGGTGGTGAAGGTACGCTAGGTTTAGTGACTGAAGCTGAAATCAAACTTGAACGTCAACCCCATGACTTACAAGTGTTGGTTCTCGGTGTGCCTGATTTTGATGCGATTATGCCTGTTCTACATGCCTTCCAAAAGAAAATCGACCTGACTGCATTTGAGTTCTTTGGTGAGCTTGCAATGCAAAAAGTATTGGACAATGGTCATGTACAACGTCCATTTGAAACACCATGTCCGTTCTATGTTTTACTTGAGTTTGAAGCACCATTTGAACCGATCATGGATGCGGCAATGGAAATCTTTGAACATTGCATGGAACAAGGCTGGGTACTGGATGGCGTGATGAGCCAAAGCTTAGACCAAGTACATAGCTTATGGCGTTTACGTGAAGACATTTCAGAGTCAATCGCACCGTTCACTCCATACAAAAATGACATCTCAGTTCTGATTACACATGTGCCTGCATTTATTAAAGAAATTGATGCAATTGTGGAAGCGAATTACCCAGACTTTGAAATTTGCTGGTTCGGTCATATTGGTGACGGTAACTTGCACTTAAATATTTTGAAACCTGCGGATTTAAGTAAAGATGAATTCTTTGCAAAATGCCAAGTGGTGAATAAATATGTATTTGAGACTGTGAAAAAATATGACGGTTCAATTTCAGCAGAACATGGCGTGGGTATGACCAAAAAGCCTTATCTCGATTACACACGTTCAGCTGAAGAAATCGAATATATGAAAGCATTGAAAAAAGTATTCGATCCAAATGCAATTATGAACCCAGGTAAATTGTTCGATCTTTAATTTTTTAAAGACGTACTAGAACGCATCTTCGGATGCGTTTTTTTATGGCTATAAAACGCCTTTTTTGCCGTGCATGGATGAGAGACTACACATTGATTTTTGGAATGGGGTACTTCTTTTACATTGCTTAAATAGTGTTTTGGACAAATGTTCGGCATGATAGGTCTGAATAATAAATTTGAGTTGGTTCTATGTATCGTTTAATTGCTGTGTCTGCATTGTGTGTGGGGATGTTGGCGGGTTGTGCGACAACGCAGAAAATTGTGTCTAAAGTCGGTTCTTCTGCTACGCCACTCGATCAGGTATTAAAAGAACGTCCTGATTTGCGTAAAGAGCTGTCGACTGTGGAAATTCGTCAGTACTTTAACCGTGTTGAGTCGCCAAATGCGGGGCAGGTGAAAGTGACTGAAACGGGTTTAATGGATGATTCGGTGAAATCGGTTCGTACCATTTATAGTTTTAGATTGGTGGATGGTGACTGGCAGCGTGTAAATACGCAGAAGGAATATAAGTGCCAACGTGGTAAAAATACCAAGACTTTCCAATCGGCGAAGTGTCCTTAAATTATAAAAAGTTAAGGTCTAAATTTCTTATTAAATATTCAGCATGACGGGGTCCTTTCATTTTAAATTCGATGATTGGAGCTCGTATCTACTTTTGTTTCGGCAAAAGTAGCAAAACCATCTTTCATCCGCAAAACTCGTCAAATACCATCTTCAATTGTGTAGGTCGCAGAAACTTTACATATTGAATGTGTCCTGACTCGGACAGTTGCGGATGAGTTTCCGCGTATCTTAATTTTCATCCTAAACATAGAATATTCAATCCTAAAAATTTTCTCGTGAGTTCGTATAGTTTTTAATAATATAAAACCGAATTCAAATCATGATCAGATTTCAAATTTATGATGAAAACCCTAGCCTTCATCCACGTCAATGACTCAGGTTCACCCATTGGTGACTTTGCTCCGGTCACATCAGTATTTTCCCATTATGAATTGGGAAATACGGTCTCGCCTTTTTTACTGCTCGACCATTTAGGGCCTGGGGTGCTGAAACCAACCAAACTGAAAAAAGGCGTGTTAGAGCACCCACATCGAGGCTTTGAAACCGTCACATTGGTGTTTAAAGGTGAACTTGAACATCATGATACGACTGGCGGCGGTGGAGTCATTGGTGAGGGAGATGTACAGTGGATGACTGCTGCTTCAGGTATTCAACTTGAAGAAGTCTTTAGCCAAGCCTTTGCACAGCGGGGCGGAGCATTTGAAATATTGCAATTGTGGGTCAATTTACCTGCTAAAGATAAAATGAATCCTGCACGCTATCAGAGCTTAACCAAAGCCAGTATTCCAAAGGTCGATTTAGCCCAAGATGCAGGTTATGTACGGGTCATTGCAGGGCAATATTTAACGGCCCACGGCCCCGCAGAAACACATACGCCTATGCAAGTATTTGATGTCTTTGTCAGAGCCAATCAAAGCATCACCCTGCCTGCACAGGAAGGGGATACCACGCTGGTATATTTACGCTCAGGCAAACTGAAATTTAATGAAACGGATGAACTATTAAATGCACAGCATATGGCAGTCATGTCGAGCCGAGGTGAAAATGTCGAATTGACGGCAGTTGAAGATAGCCACATGTTGTATTTATCGGCGCAGCCTTTAAATGAACCCATCTATGGGCGAGGTTATTTTGTGATGAATCATTTTGCAGAAGTCATGCAAGCCTATGAAGACCTAAAACAAGGTCGCTTTATCCAAAAAGCAGACAATGAAAAACCATAAAAGCGGTAGTTTAAAAAGACCAATACAACGCCAGCAAACACTGTTAAAATAGTCGGACTCAAACCGACAGATCGGTTCGTTGAAGTTCATTTTATCTCTATCTAGCGTCTTGTGAATACGACGCACATATGGCGGATACGCCGCAAATTCATTTTTAAAATTAATATTACAGTGCTCGTCATTGGGCTGAAGTGTCTCTCCCTATTTGTCATTTCAAGCTCGACAGCACACATTTGATATGTAGATAACAATGCAAAACGTACAAACCACAAAATTAAGTCGTGCCACCTTAATGTTTCCCTTGGCACTGGTTTTATTTGAATTTTCTGTCTATATCGGCAACGACTTAGTGCAACCCGCCATGCTTGCGATTACCCAAGAGTTTGGTGTGAGTAGTGCATGGGCACCCTCGTCGATGTCATTTTACTTATTGGGAGGTGCTTGTGTCGCTGCAATATTAGGGCCATTGTCAGACCGATTAGGCCGTAAAAAAGTCCTATTGGGTGGTGTAGCGTTCTTTAGCTTATGCTGTTTAGCGATATTGCTCACACATAATATCGAAAGCTTTTTAACTTTGCGTTTTTTACAAGGTTTTGGTTTATCGGTCATTTCTGCCGTGGGCTATGCCGCTGTTCAGGAGACCTTTGAAGAGCGTGATGCCATCAAAGTCATGGCGATCATGGCGAATATTTCACTACTGGCGCCACTGATCGGTCCCGTCCTCGGTGCCTTTATGATTGATCACGTGTCATGGCATTGGGGCTTTATTGGAATCGCATTTCTATCTTTTTTGAGTTGGTTTGGTTTAAAAGCCAAGATGCCGACTCAGCACATCAGCATTCCAAAGCAACCGGTGGGCTATATTATCGATGACTTTAAACAGGTGTTAAAAAATAAACGCTTTTTGGCACTGACACTGGGTCTACCGATGGTGGCAATGCCACTGATGCTGTGGATTGCGCTATCTCCGGTGATATTGGTGGAGCAGCTAGGACTGAGTAGCATGCAATATGGCATGGCACAGTTTCCTGTTTTGGGCGGTCTGATCCTCGGTAATATTGTCCTGATTAAAATCATCGACAAACTGCCATTAGGTCAGTCTGTGATGATCGGGCTACCGCTGATGTTACTCGGGACGAGCCTCGTGGTGATTGGGACGATGACTGAAAGTTATTTTCTGACCTTTCTCATTCTCGGCATGAGTTTGGTCAGTTTTGGTGAAGGGATTAGCTTTTCTGTGCTCTATCGATTTGCCTTAATGTCGTCTGAAATGTCGAAGGGCACTGTGGCTGCGGCAGTGTCTGTGATCATGATGCTGACGTTCTTTGCCGTGATTGAAATCGTGCGCGTGCTGTATGAAAACTTTGGCCTTTGGGCCTATAGTTTGGCAGGCTTTACCCTCATTATCTTGTGGTTCAGCCTACCACGCTTGGTGGTGCGAGATATTATGCGACAACGTAAATTGACGGGTGAATTTTAAATTCGAGTTCATGCCATCATAGAAAAAGCCCAATGCTGTGTAGAACAACATTGGGCTTTTTTATTTGCTGTATACCGTCTTAATTTGATGTTGCAGGTTGTTCTGCATTTTTTAATTTGCGATCGAAAATAAACGGACCAAAAGGCAAAATCGATGCAATCAGGCCCATTAGAAATACGCTGAGTGACCATTTTTGCTTTTCACAGACCACAAATAGCACCACCAAGAAGGCAATAAACAAGACGCCATGTCCCATACCGACGTATTTGACCAATATTGGATTATCCATCAGGTACTTCATTGGCATAGCAATGAACAACAATAATAAAAAGGAGATGCCTTCGAGTAGGCCCACAAAGCGTAAGGTCTTGATATTCATGCGAAGTCTAAATTCAAAGTGATTTCAGCCTTGAGTGTACCTGAAAGCACTGCAGGAACGAAGCATTCCCGTTGAAATAATTGATCCGCATATTGAGTCTAAGTTGATGTATTTAAAGTTAATTCTGAGTCGTCTGCTCGGATTAACCTTCTAGATCCGTTAAGGCATCTTCAATCGAACCCTGATCAAATTCATAGTTACAGCCGAGTAAAATCATCGGGCTTTTTCCGGTCATTTCAGACAGGCTTAGTTTGTGATTGATGGCATGCAGATCATCCGTTTCAGCTTCCGTACGTAGGATTTTTTCACCACGGAAAAACGGCATATTGGCAACCATCGGATGCTGTTCAATACCATATTTTTGGGCAAGTTTTTTCACATCGGCTTGGCGATAGATCGCGAATACTGCATTGGAAGACAGGCCAATTTCTTGGGTTGGCATGCCAAAAAATTCAACAGGCTGCTTCATAATCGAGTAAAGTGTCATGGTAGGTGTCGTAATCGGCCTGACATTCCAAAATACGCTTCAAATCTTGTGCTGTCGGTGCTGCAAAAACAGAAGACGCAGCTAAACATGAGGTCGCCACAATCGTGGGTAATATGAGGCGTTTAAGACCTAAACTAAGCATTTTCATTATGAGTCTCAAATGATTCTATTTTATTTCTGCCTGAATCAGCTGTGTTCGAAGCTGAATCAGTTCGGCTAATGTTTCTAATAATAAACTGATTTGCTTGAGCACCAGTTGCAGGTGATTAGACCGCATTTCTTCAGTGCTGAGTGTTTGAATTTCGAAAAGTTTTTGCTGAATTTTCTCAGGGTTGAGCGGTTTTTGCTGAATTAAGACCTCGTCTAAGGTGCTTTGACACCATTGCAGCAGTTCAAGGACTTGTTGGTCTTGTACCTGTTCACGGTGGCTCCCCAATGCCGAAATATAACTGAGCTGACTATGGCTATAGACCAAATAGCGAAAAGCATGTTGAATCAAAGTTTGGTCGGGTTCAGGCTCGGTACTTAAACTTGAAATCATGCTCGATAGTTCAGTTTGAGCATTATGGGCTGAACGACGGGCACGCCGATAATCAATGCTATTAGTTTTCCCATGGAGATATTGCTCAACTACGGCATCAAAATAATGCAAGGTCGCAGCAGAGCTTTTTTGAATGGTCTTGGAAATATTGCGAAAGTCCCAATCTGGCCAGATGACATTCACTGCGAACCATGCAATAAAACAGCCGAGTAGGGTATCAACGATACGCGGTAAAATAACTGCATAACCAGCGCCTTTTAAATTAAAAATCAGCAAGACCATTAAGGTTGCCATGAGGGTCGCCATGGCATATTTTTTGGCACTCAGATAGAAAAAGCACACGCCAAAAATAATCGTCAGTAGTAATTGACCTTCGACACTAGGCACAAAATACAAAATAGGAATGCCAAGTAAGACCCCTAATATGGTTCCCAATGTCCGCATTTTTAAACGACTTTTGGTCGCAAAATAACGCATCTGACAGACAAATAAACTGGTCAATAATATCCAGTAGCCATTTTTAGCAAAGGGCAATAGCGAAATGGCATAGCCCATCGCAAAGACAAAAGCGATGCGAACGGCATGGCGAAATAAGGCAGATTCGGGACTCAAATGCTGTTTCAGTTTGAGCCATAAATCATGCCAGCCATGAATATCGTCATCAAGTAAATTGAGGTTATCAATATGCTGCTGATAAGCCTGTTGCTGTGAATGATCTAAATCCTGCACATGCGAAAAACGTTCTTGCACACTGTCCAAATTACTCAAGATCAGCTGTAGGTTTTTCACTTCTATGTTTTGCGGATTATTGGCCATCCACTCCTGCAAAGAGGCATGCAAATGTGCCAGTGCTTGTGCGGTAATGGGATCAGGCTGATAGGGCTGTCGATGCAAAATACAGTAGGCCAACTGTTGGCAAGCCTGCGCTTGTAATCGAATATTTTTTTGAAAACGGAAAATTAAATCAGTACGGCTAAAATTTTGATGAATTTGTTCGTAGTGTAAATAATTCGCACTGGCCTGTTCGTGAATATCTTGTGCCAAGAAATATAAATTCAGCCAGTAGATGGTGTTTTTATTGGCTCTTGATGCTTTTAAACGGGTGAGTAAAGAAGCTTTGGTCGTGTTTAAACTCGGGATGACATCACTGTTTTTGAGTGATAATTCATACAGTAAGTGTTCCACATTGTCGACATTATCTGGGTCAAATAAGCGTGCTTTTGCATTCAGTACTTCGGCGATTTGTAAAAAACAACGCGAGAGATTGTCCTGTACGGGTAGGGTGGTTTTAATCAGGTAAAAAAGAATTGAGGTCAGGCCATACCATAAGGCCCCTAGAACAAAGCAGCTGGGTTGAAAATACCAGGTGTCATATTCGCCCAAGCCGAACATGGTGTAAATCGACAGTAAAATCGTGCCAAAAGATATCGTGGCATAGCGTTGCCCCAAAGCTCCTAATAAAATAAATCCTGCACTGGACAGTGAAAGATACAATATAAACAGCAGCTTATAGGGAAAGAGAAAATCTAAAATACTACTGACACTAAAGAAGAGTACGCAGACATAGAGCAAATTACGCAGTCGGATGCTGAGTCGGTCGTCAAAGTCCGTGAGCGCGGTGGCAATCGCACCTAAGGTGACGGGCACAATAAAACTATGAAAACCGAGAAAATATAATCCGAGCGTGGTGCCACTCAAAACAATACAAATTTGCAGGCAATACATAATGATTGCACTGGATTGAAACTGTTGAAACCAAGAGAGTCGCGTGTTCACAGAGTTATGAAGTATTCGAATGATTTTGTAAATTAGACTGAGCTTTTTTCTGTGAACTGTCAATTTTTATTCAATAGAAAAGCGGACTTAAAGTCCGCTTATTCAAATCTATGTGCAAGGTCGATTATTGAATCACACCACAGGCAATACGGTCACCGCCACCGCCTAGAGGTTTAGGGTCGTCAGAGTAATTATCACCACCAGCATGGATCATGATGGCTAAGCCTTGTACATCCGCCAATTTCAAACGTGGTGCAATTAAATTCACTTTTGCTGTGCCATCGGTTTGAACTTGAAGGATCGGTAAGTCACCCAAGTGACCTGTTAGCGGCGTACCGTGGTGAGGTGCAGCTTTAGGGTTAAAGTGACCACCTGCAGCAAGAGCAGCACCCGCTTTTCCATCTTTTTCAGCTGGGGCACAAGAGCCTTTTTCATGAATATGGAAACCGTGTGGACCCGGAGGAAGCTGGGTTAAATTGGTATGAATAACCAAGCCAGCAGGGCTATCAACCAAGTTAATTTGACCGATGCTTTGACCAATACCTTGAGCAGTCACGGCATTGACCGTCACGGTTTTTGCATTCAGACCTGTTGAAGTCGAGGTACTCGCACAGCCTGTAAACATCAGGGCACTGACCGCAGCAAGCGCACCGAATTTAAATAGTGAAGACATGTTTGGCATCCTGTCTGTTTTTATGGAGTTTCAACCATTGAAACAGATGCGGATACAGGATGACAGATAATTTAAGTATTTGATTGTAATATTTGTTTAATGAATTCAAGCCTGAATTAAGGTTGTTCAGGCTTATCATCTATATTGTCTAAGTTATGTGCCAACGTTGCTTTGGGCATCATGACGGGTTCAATTTGGGTTTCATGCAACCATTCACGCCAAATGGCTAACAATACTGCCAAAATCACTGGGCCGATAAATAAACCGACAAGACCGAAACTGGCGATCCCACCCAAAACACCAAACATGATTAATAAGAATGGAATCTGCGTTGCCCCTGAAATCACTAAAGGACGAATCACGTTATCGGCTGTACTCACGATACATACACCCCAAGCCATGACGCCAATGGCTTCAATGGTTTGACCTTGTGAAAATAACCACAACGACACAGCGGTATATGAAATTGGTGGGCCAAACGGAATCAGTGCCAACATGAAGGTAATGATGGTTAGTAACATCGGGTTAGGGACATCGGCGACAAAATAGCTCACACCGGCAAGTAAAGCTTGGGCAATGGCGGTGAGACCGATGCCATACACTACGGCACGTGTGGTATCCGAAATAGTGGCAAGATAATGATGAATACGTGGCCCAATGACCATTTCGAGGGCTTTACTGACCTGACTTAAAATGGTTTGACCATCACGATAGAAGAAAAATAAAGACATCACGGCAAAACACAGCTTAAAGATATTTTTACTGACTTCGCCGACCAAAACTTTACCGTAGTTCAAATGCCCCTGAATCCAAATTTGTACTGATTGAATAATACTGTTTGGGTCATTGTTCAGCTCATGCAGGGTACGACTGACTTCTTTACCAATAAACGGCAGTTGGCGAATAAAATCAGGCACATTGACATGACCAGAGAAAACTTGCTTTTGTAATTCAAAATACAAGTTACGGCCTTCATGTTGTAGCAAGAAGATCGCAAAAATCACCGGCAGACCCACCACGAGCACCACCAGTAAGATCATCAGCGCCGCACTTAGATTTGCACGATTGCCACAAAAACGATGCACCGATTGATACAGCGGCCAAGTCATATAAGCAATAATCGCTGCCCAAACAACGGGCACAATAAAGTATTTGAGTACGCTAAAGCTCAAAAAAATCAGGATAAAAAATAATCCGAACAATAAGACTTTTTGTAATGTAGGTGCGAACGTTGGCAATGCGTGCTCTGATTTTTTCATCATGTTGTGTTCAATCTTAACCGAAAAAAAAGCTCCCGAAAACGAGAGCTTGTTAACTTATGGTGAATATCTTGCAGGCTAGATCCTTGCAAGATTGGCCTTTATATCAACAAAATGTGGAATGATGTGTTAAAACCACTCGGCTTCGTCTTCAATAATGGCATTGAGCACAGGTTGCCATTGTTGCTGCATGCCGAGGTACAATTTTTGCGTTTTGTCAAAAACCGAAAGACCTTGCATGGCAAGTTGACCATAAGCGGTACGTTCAGAAATCCAAGCAACGGGCTGTTGTTCAACTTTATTGAAAAAATCTTGAATTTCTTTGGAATGAGCAGAATTGGGTTTGACACGATTGGCAAGCAATAAGATTTGGACTTTACCTTTACGAATCCGCTTAATTTCTTGCAAATGCTTTAAAAAACGACGGGTCGAGTCGATGTCGAAGAAAGATGGTTGTAGCGGGGTAATGATGGCATGAGCTTCACTCACCAACTGATCTGCATGTTCACCCGATAACGCACCCGGTGCATCGATAATTAGATATTCAATCCCTTTCGGCACATCACCAATCGACTTTTCATGACGCCAATCTAGGCTCTGAATTGGGGCGGCAGTCTCTGGGCGCTGTTTGAGCCATTGACGTGCAGACTTTTGATTGTCAGCATCTGCCAAGGCTACTTTATAACCTTTTTGCGCAAGTGCAGAGGCTAAACTGATTGCTGTGATGGTTTTGCCACAACCACCTTTTTGATTGGCAATTAATATCGTTTTCATCGACCTAAATAGATTTTATTCTGCTCATCCCTAGCATATCATTGTTTAATGCGGGGAATATGACAAAGAACCAAAGTCTAAGTTTTTTCTATAGGTTTCGCTGTAATATATTAAAAAGATTAGGAATTTTAAATGTCTGTCTGGATGGCCATGCTCATTGGCGCGTGTATTGGGATTGTACTGACCACCTTAATTTTAAGTGGCAGTCGCAATGGAAGGATTAAGGCAGAATACGAGCAATATATTGCAGAACTAGAATTGGAACATCAGCAGGCATTGGCCCATGCACAAAAACGCAGTGTAAATACCAGTCGTGCTGTTTTAAAAGGCAAAATGGCCGAACAAATGGCGCCGATCATGCCCGAATTTCAATATTTACCTAGCGATGCAAAGTTTCTCGGTGACCCGATCGATTATGTGGTTTTTGATGGCTATACCGACTTTCGTGATGGCGATGGACTCGCTGAAGACATCGAAGTGGTGCTGATTGATATTAAAAGTGGTGGGGCACGTTTGACCAAAGGGCAACAAGCGATTGCTCAAGCCATTGCTGAAGGGCGAGTGCGTTTTGAAACCATCCGAATTGATTTTGAGCATATTTAAGCTCACTTGATTCAGGCTCAGAACCGTCGAAAAGTAATAAGGACAGAATATCCACATGGAAAAACTCTTAGCGACTGCAGCCGTTTTTGCGCTCATGCTGTGGATATGGTCTGAATATTTTCGTGCCATTCCACATTTAGAGCAAACTGGTGTGCTGAAAAATTTTCAGGTCACACCGACTCAGGCATTTTCCGGTGAATATTTGCTGTTGGATAAACGCTACTACAGTGCGAGTAGTCGTACTTTACATCCGGCAGCACCGACCGTGGTGGGTGGCTTTCAAGACTTGGCCTATGTCAGCAATATTGATCTGCTACTGAGTTCAGGCGCAAATGATTTCCAGTCTTTAAAATATCATCTTGAATGGTCGCAGCAGAACCGCTGTTTTAACGTACAAGCGAAAAATGTACCCTCGACACAAGTTGAACAGCTCAACTCCGAATTGCAAAATGTCAGTGTGATTGCTCAATCCGAAGACGTCGCAAATCGTATTCGGCGTTTGAAATCAGGGGATCGTGTGGAGATTTTGGGTGAATGGGTGGATGTGCATTCCACCAAAACAGGGAAGTCGTATAGCACCTTTAATGTGTTGAATAAAAAGCCCTGTCATATCCTAAAAATTAATGCCATTCGATTAATCAAAGACTAGGTATTTTTATCTAGATTTGATTGTGCTTAAACATGGCCTTGGACGCTTTAACTCAACTTCCGTGCGCGGGCGAGCAACATGCGCTGACCAATTTTTGGAATGCCTTCAGCATCAAAATACTGCGTTTCAAAACATTCAAACTGGGCATCTTCAAGCAACTTTTGCATATGACGATCCAGATGACAGCCATCCGCGACTTTCTTTTGAATGGGCGTGAGTAAATGCTGTAACTGCTTAATTTTTCGATTTTCATTGTGTTGTACATGCTCAACCAAATGAAATGTCCCTGTTGGTTTAAGGACACGGTAGATTTCTTCAAGCGCAGTTTCAATATCGGCAATGCTGCATAAGGTCTATGTACTCACGACATGATCTAGACTTTCATCTGCAAAGGTAATTTTTCAGCACCGGCTAAAATATGCTGTACCTCAAAGGGTGCCGCATGTACACGTTCAGCAGCTAAATGAAAAATATCGGGATTGGGCTCAAGGGCAAAAACCGTATCGACATTTTGATAAAACGCTAAATTCAAACCTGTACCAAAGCCAATCTCGAGTACTTCACCAGACACGGCTAACAGGAGTTCGCGTCGTTTATCCATCAGGCTCGGTACTTGCATGACTTGATTTAAAAGATGCGGAAAAATGTGTTGTTGATAAAATTTATAAATCATAGCGGGCATTGTTGTTGGTTTTTTTAAAGTGTAAATCATGTCGTGGAGCATGAATATGGGCCAATTGACTGAATAACAGCATTTTGTTACCAAGTTCATAAGGTTTATGCAGACTGTGTGCGTAATATAGAGTTACAACTAGTGAAAACGACATTCATCAGGCTCAACCTACGCGATTTTAAGCTCATGTTCAGGTTGGGGTATTATGAATAGATGAAGTCGGCTCAATTGCAGAATTAAAATTGAGTAATGTGAAGTATTACAGGGTAAGAGGATAACGCGATGATCAAGCGAATTGCATTAAGTACTGTGCTTGCAGGCTTTTTATTGAATGTCGGTGTCCAAGCGTCTTCAGATTATAATATTGCCAAAGGCTTAGCACCTGCTGCCAAAGGCCAGTCGATTTCTACCTTGAAAGAATTTAAAGGTGATTTCCGAATTTTAGGTTCAAAAACCTATCAAACAGATGAACAAGCAAAATTTTCTCCGATTGATTATGCAGTCAGTTGGGGCTTATTTGCAGAGCCAGAAATTGCTCGTACGATTTCAGTCAATCAATATGACCGTTTCTTAAATTGGAAAATGGATCGTGTTCCTGTACCGCAAAAGCAAGCCATGATGATGGTGTCGAATATGCACATCATTCCTGCAAACCCGCAAATTGCGAAGCAAATTACTCAAGTGAAACGTGGCGATCTTGTGCGTTTAAAAGGGGATTTGGTTGAGGTGAAAGACAAAGATTTGGTTTGGACTTCATCTTTGACCCCAACAGATACGGGTGATGGGGCTTGTGAAGTTTTTCGTGTAAGTTCGATTCAGTGGATTGAAAAAGTCAAAGGCTAAACTTCGATTACATCGAGATCGTATTGAAATCGGTGTGCATTAGATTCAAGGTAAAATAATTTGATGATGAAAATGACGATAAAGAAACAGCTTATTTTGAGTCTAATGTTGGCGAGTGGTTTGGCGCTTGGCGGATGTACCAGTATGAGTTCAACTGTAGATGGGAAAACCCATGTATTTACTGAACAGCAAAGTTGTCCGACCTTGCTTGAGATGGATCGTGGACAGACTTTGGAAGTACTGTTAAACGAAAATCCAAGTACTGGTTATGTATGGTCTTTGGCTGAGCAACCGAAACTTTTTAAAGTTGAAGAAGTGTTTCAGTCAGCTCAACAACAACAAGCTGCTGCTGCAGATGCGACACCAGTGCTTGGTGTCGGTGGTCAAAAAACTTATCGTTTTACCGCAACGACTGCGGGTGAAGAATTACTACATTTGAAGCATGCACGAGCTTGGGAAAAAACCGCGATGGCTGAATGGACTTGCAGAGTTCGAGTATCTTGATTTGAACCAATGATGAAAAGATAAAAAAGCCAGTATTTATACTGGCTTTTTTATTGCAGATGAACTGATTTAAAACGTCCACGTATGCATTATTTCGCGCTCAGCGCTTGACCGTCAAATTGAATACCTTCCCAACCATTTTGCATAAATTGGCGAATGTTTTGGTGGTCAGTTGCGTCTGGTGTCGCCAAAACAGCAGCATAATGTTCAGCAAAAAGACTTAAGGTTTCAGCTTGGTTTAGACCATTCAATTGGGCAAAAGAAAATACTTTGGCACTGCCTTGGTTTTCAGTCGCTGCATTGGCTTGTTTGCCATTGGTAAAAGCGGTTGGTGTGTGGTTATAACGCGCTTCAATAAATGCAATCACATCTGAAAATTTCGCAGTCCCTGCTTGAAGTTGATCTAATAATTCCTGAGCCATAATGTCCTCTTTCAATAAAAAAATACCGCAAAGTGTTGCAGACTATAGCAAGCTTTGGCCCAAACATTTAACACTATTTGCGTAAATTAAATGCGTGTATATTGAAGGGCGACCTTAGGCAGACTGTTGCCTAAATTGTAGATACCAATGATGTTGAAGTAGGACAACTATGAACTGGCTTTTGGTCGCATGTGGCGGCGCAATTGGAGCAACACTTCGCTATGCAGCAGGACTGTTATTGGCCAAGCCAACAGTACTCTTTCCATGGGCTACATGGTGGGTGAATATTTTAGGTTGCTTTTGTGCAGGTGCGTTCTTTGCATTTAGCCAAAAATATCCCGTTCTACAAAATGAAGCACGCTTATTGCTTATGGTCGGGATCTTAGGTGGCTTTACCACATTTTCCAGTTTCGGCTTAGAAACCTTTCAACTGCTCAGACAAGGGCAAAGTGGGCTGGCATTTAGTTATGCCATTTCCAGTGTGGTAATTGGTGTCATCGTATTGGGGCTGGGATATTACTTATTTCAGTCGATTTTAAAAATAGATGTTTAAAACAACGTTTGAAAACCACAAAATTTCAGACATAAAAAAAGAAGCTCAGGCTGGAGGAGGGGAACCCTGAACTTCTTTAATGTTTTAATTTTAAAAGCAAAAACTTAATCGAGACTGAACTTATTGTGAGCGTTTGAAACGCGCAAAGCGTTTATTAAAGTTCGCAATACGTCCTTCGTTATTCACTTGGCGTTGTTCACCTGTATAAAAAGGATGTGATGCACTTGAAATATCGAGCGTCACATAGGGATAAGTTTTGCCTTCAAACTCTTTGGTTTGATTGGTGCTTAAGGTACTGCCAATCACAAAAAAGGCATTGGCATTGGTGTCATGAAAGAGCAATTCACGGTATTCGGGATGGATGTTGGCACGCATTATTCTGTTCCTTAAATTTATTGACTTAAGCAATGTTATAACATAACAATATAAAATGCAAATATTGCCCGAAATTCATCAGGCAATCAGCGCGTCATGTTCACTTAAGCGCTAGGTGGGACCAACTCATCAAAGAGATCATTGAGATTGTCATTCACTTTCAAATGAATCAAATTCCAATAATGCCCTGAAACAGTCCGGTTCACCATCAGGGTGTCTGGCGACGGTTTAAACACATCCCAGTATTTAAGAGAAGGCTTAATTAATTCTACCCCGTCATGGTGTGCTGAGTTTTCAGCAAAGTCGTATTGTGTGGTCAGTGGACGCATCAGCACTTCTAGCCATTGTTCATACAACTCCGCAGGAAATTTACCGAGTTCATTGAGTGAATGTAAGGCATCGAGTTGCTGTTCCATCAGCGGAATATCGTGCTTGCGTGCAGCATTGATCAATTGCTTAAAATGCGACACGATTTCAGGAGACAGGGTTTTCACACCGCCGTAGTCATATACGATGACGGAACCATCTTCACGAAAGGCGAAGTTGCCCGGATGTGGGTCACAGTGGAAACGTTTAAGGAAGAAAATTTCACGGCCTATGGCACGGAATAAGCGCCTTCCCAAGGCATTTCGTGTTTCTTGTGACCATGTGCTGGCAGTTTCTATACTGTCGCCAAGCTCTAGACTTAGAGTCAAAATATGACGTGAAGAATAATCTTTATAGACTTGTGGAATGATGATTTTGTCATCCAGCGCACTATGAAACGCACGGGCCACATCTAAGTTTTGCGCTTCAATTTCATAGTTCAGTTCGTTGTCTAAACTGTCCTGAATTTCACGAAATAGCTTGTCTTGTAACTTCCGATCAATTTTTAATACGCCCATCAGACGAAGTGCAAGGCGAACTTGTTTTAAGTCACTTTCACAGGCTTCTTCGACACCCGGATATTGCACTTTCACCACCACCTGCTGACCATTAGGTAACACGGCTTTATGCACCTGCCCAATGGATGCAGCGGCAAAAGGTTGTTCTTCAAAACTTTTAAAAATTTGCGCGAGGGGTTTGCCGAGTTCTTGTTCTACTTGGGCCTTAATTTCAGCAAAAGGCATGGCTGGCGCTTGGCGTTGTAATTTACTGATCGCTTTTGCGACTTCAGGTGGAAAAATGTCTTTGTACTGCGAGGCAATTTGTCCGACTTTCATCACCGCACCTTTCATTTCACCCAAAGTGTCTGCAATTTGCAGACCGATGTCCTGAAAAAGTTTACTGCGAGATGCATTTTTCTGTTCTTCATCGGCAGTGATATTGCGGATGGAATTGGAAACGGTTTTAGTAGCAATGCTTGCCGTCATACTGGCAAGTTTCATAAAGCGACGACCCGGTGTGCTAGCCGTTTTTGCCATGTGATGTTCCTCAAGATCATCATTTATTATCTAATACCGATCATAGGCGACAAAACACAAACTGCCTACTTTAAATTGTTAAGACTTTATTTGCATTGATAAAATGATGGGCAAAAATGTAAATACTGAAAATAATTCAGGCAAATTTAAGCCACGCGCTGAATGGTTTAAAATATCGCGTCGCTAGAAGAGAACTGAACGATGAAAGTGTATCGCTATTTAACCGGTAAAGATGATGTCAATTTCTGTGCTCGTGTGACCAAAGCTTTAAATGAAGGCTATGAATTGTATGGCTCACCAACCATGAGTTTTAATGGGACAGATGTGATCGTCGGGCAGGCGATCGTGAAAGACGTAGAAGACGACAGCCAAGTGCCACAAGGTTTAAAAAATGCCATCGAGGCGCTTAATTAGTTGGCTTTTGCTGCTTTGCTTGCTTCACTGATGTTATGCCTGTAAAAGTATTTACGCATTTAAAAAAAGATTTTCAATTCTATTCTGTAGAGTCTTTCATCAAGGGATTGAATAAAGAGATTAGCCTTCAGCTGGAGGTACTCTTACGAAACGTTGTTTCTCATTCGGCAAAATGAGAAGCGTGCTTCGCAAGGAAACCATCTTGCGGTGCAATGCACCTCACCGACAAAACTCGTTCGCTAGCGTCTAATTATTTAAAGTATCGCAAAAACATTTTTGATTAGAACTAGTCCTGTCTCAAACAATTGCAGATGACTTTTTCGTGTATCGTTCTTTTTTTGAATCAAATTGAGCAACTGATGTCACTCCGTAACATCAGTTGTTTCAGTTTTTTCGAGTTCTAAATGTGGACTGAGATATTTGCTGCATTGATTATGGTGTAAATTTTCATTCAAGGTGATAAGGTTTTGCGTCACGATAAAATCCTGATCATCCGCAGAGACAAACTTTTGATTGGCCTTGATGAAGTCCTGATAGGTGTATGCCATACCAGTCTGCTGACAACTTAATTTTAAACGTGTGGTATAAGAGTCCGCTTGTTGTTCATGATAAAAGCGAAAGGCTGTCCAAAGTGCTTGATTGATGTAATCAAATTCGGGTTGTGATTGGACTTTGATGGGTGCGTAATATAAAGGAAATTCATGTCGGTTGATTGACTGTTCAGCTTGTAGTGACATGGAAAAGCCTAAGCTCAGACAGAGACTGATCGAGCGAAATACATGGGACATGTTTATTTTCCTCTTCTTCGTGCTTTTTATTTATGGCGTTGCTATGCAGCGTGTTAATTTGCATTAATCTTCTGCATAGCCTAGCCGTCTTTTTTAAGTAACTTTTTAGATGATTTTTAAGGGCTTATCCCGCTTGAGCTAAACGTTTATTCATCATAAATAAACGTGTAAGTAGCAGTATACAGGCGACAGTCAGACCCACAATTAGGCCAATCCAAACGCCTGCAGCACCAGTCGTGGTGAAGCGTGCAAGATAGATCCCGACAGGGAAGGCAATGATCCAATACGCGATCATGGTGATCCACATCGGCCCTTTAGTGTCTTGCATGCCGCGTAAACACCCTGCGGCACTGACTTGCCATGCGTCCATCAACTGATAGGCAATCGCGAACAAGACCAAATATACTGCAAGCTGAGTCACATCATAGTCATTGGTATACAGTGACACAATTTCATTACGTAAAAGCCAAAGCAGTAGCATGGTAATCAGGGCAAATACCGTCCCTGTCAACATACCGACTTTCTGGACTTTTCGCATAGCCAGCCAGTTCTTTTCCCCATAATAGGTACCGACCCGAATGGTCAGCGCAATCGCCAGTGACATGGGAATCATAAACAATTGCGAGGTAATCGAAATGGCGACTTGATGCGCTGCAATGGTAACTTCGCCTAAGGGACTCAACACAATAGCGGCTGTACTAAAAATACTGACTTCAAAGAAAATGGCTAAGCCAATAGGAAAGCCGAGTTTTAAAATACGTTTGATCCATTCACTGTTCATTTTTTCAAAAGCAGCGAAAGGTTGGGTTTTTTGATAGGCCGATCCTTTGAAAACGTACATCGCCAAAGCAAAGAACATTAACCATTGCAAAATCGCGGTGGCAAATCCACATCCAGCAGAACCCAGTTCAGGGACTGGGCCTAAACCATACATAAAAATAAAGTTCAGTGGAATTAACACCAATAAGGCCAGCAGACTCAGCACAGTGACTGGACGTGGATGCCCCAATGCTTCTGAGTAACCACGTAAAGCTGCGTACATGGTGACAGCAGGCATACCTAAACTAATGGCGTGTAAGAATAAGCTCGCCTTCGGAAGTAATACTTCAGGGACACCCAATAACGGTAAAAGCAGCGGCATAGCTTGTAAGACTAATGCGGCAATGATCCCTAAAAATAATGCGAGCCACAAAGACTGACGGGCGATGGTGGCAATTTTTTCAGGCGTGCGAGCACCATTGGCTTCTGCCACTAATGGGGTGGTTGCAATCATAATGCCGCTGAACAGCAGCATGACCGGTATCCATAAACCGACCCCGACCGCAATGGCTGCAAGGTCATTGGCGGACATGTGTCCAGCCATGATGGTATCAATGAGACCAAATCCCGCTTGCGCAAACTGCGTGATCAATATCGGGATCATTAAATGAAACAGTTGTTTTAATTCATACTTGCTGCTTGTTACAGCCGTGACAGTAGACACAGAATGTACTCATTTCTTGTGAGGTGCTTAGGAATGAGGTCTTAGCGTTGGAAAGTGAGAAGCACACCAATAAAAATCACCACGCCACCCAATAAGCGTTGCCAGTTAATCGGGGTTTTTTCAGTGCCGAGCAAGCCAAAATGGTCAAATACCATCGACATTAAGATCTGTCCAAAAATAATCAGACCGGAGAGGGATAAAAAACCCAGTTTCGGTGCGGTATAAATACTGATACTGATGGCATAAACACCCAAACATCCCCCCAGCCATAAATACCAAGGGATTTGAGCAAAACTCGCAAAGTCCGGTTTTTCGGCCGATTGAAAAAACACCATAAAGGCGAGGACTATTGTACCAATCAAAAAAGAAAAAAGGGCAGCTTGCAGCGGTGAATATAAATATTCACGCAATTGGCTGTTGATCGCTGTTTGAATGGTCATGGCGATACCAACACCCATCGCGAGCGGCAGTAAGTACAATAAATGGCTGCTTATTTTCATCTTCTAATCATCTAATTCTTCTTTAATTTTATTAGTCTACTGTATTGTGGATGAGATTTCATAAGCGCTCTGATGCAGTCATGTTAAAATGCGCTTACTTCTTTTGTTCCTTTTGAGCATTTTCCTTGGTTGAATTAAATCCTGCAGTTGTTCCGTTATCTTTATACATTCACATGCCGTGGTGTGTGCGCAAATGTCCATACTGTGACTTTAATTCGCATGCAGTGCCGAATGGTGAATTGTCTTTAGACTTAGAACAAGAATATTTACAGGCGTTGGTTGAAGACTTTAAAACGCAAGTCGATTTTGCTCAGGGTCGCTTGATTCATAGTGTATTTATTGGTGGGGGTACACCATCGCTCATTTCATCCAAAGGCTATCAATGGTTATTTGCTCAACTCAAAGCGTTAGTGCCATTTGAAGCGGACTGTGAAATTACCTTGGAAGCCAATCCGGGCACGGTTGAGCACGATCCTTTTGCCGGTTATTTAGATGCAGGGATTAATCGTCTATCTATCGGTGTGCAAAGTTTTAATACCGACCAGCTGAGAAAACTGGGCCGGATTCATTCCAATGATGATGCGATTTCTGCCATTCAGCATGCAAAAGAGGCGGGTTTTGAACGCGTAAATGTCGACTTGATGCATGGCCTGCCTGAACAAACCATTGAGCAAGCGCTTTTGGATTTGAAATTGGCTGTGGAAAATGGGGCAACCCATGTGTCGTGGTATCAATTGACCATTGAACCCAATACAGTTTTTTTCCGCACAAAACCGATTTTACCTGTCGATGATGTGCTTGAAGATATTCAAGAACAGGGCGAAGCCTATTTAACAGCGCAAGGCTTTATCAATTATGAAGTATCGGCATGGCGTAAAGAAAAGCCGTCGGCACAT
This sequence comes from Acinetobacter sp. YH12045, assembly GCF_013419925.1. NCBI lineage: Bacteria > Pseudomonadati > Pseudomonadota > Gammaproteobacteria > Moraxellales > Moraxellaceae > Acinetobacter > Acinetobacter sp. YH12045. The sequence continues at coordinate 201,327 of NZ_VOZE01000005.1, forward strand.
AATTTAAATTATTGGCAGTTTGGCGATTATTTGGCGATTGGCGCAGGCGCACATGGCAAAGTGACCATGCCAGACGGGGTGTATCGTTTCCAAAAAACCCGATTGCCGAAAGACTATTTAGCCAAAGTACCTGCTGAACATCTTCAGTTTAAGCGCATCGAAGCAGCCGACATGCCTTTTGAATTTATGATGAATGCACTTCGTTTAAATCATGGGGTGGAAGCCAAGCTATATAGCGAGCGTACAGGGGAAAGTTTAGAGCCGATTGCCGAGTTATTGAACTCATTACGTGAACGTAAATTGATGGTCAATGATCCAACACGTTTGTCTTGTACCGAGCAGGGGCATATCTTTTTAAACTCAGTATTGGAAGAATTCCTGTAATGAAAGCTATGTCAAACTTGTTTTAAAATTTGAGCGACAAGTAATTTTTCATATTTCGAATGTAATTTGCAGAATGTGTATGAAATTATTCAGTTGATAATTGAATTTATATGGCATAAAGGAACTTCAGAAAATGAAATATATTTTAACTGCGACGTTATTAACTATAGCTTTGGTGGGTTGCACCGATAAAAAAGCACCATCAGAACAAAATGTTGCAACAGAGGCAACGGCCACAACTGCACAAACAAACGATGTTGCAGTAGCTCAAGATGAGCAAGTGATTCACTTTACAGGGCCACAAGATCTTAGCCTTGAGTTAAAAACCAAAGATAATTTTGAAACCGCACAATTGACTGATAATTCTGATCGTGTGTATGAATTGAAACGAGCAGTTTCAGGAAGTGGTGTACGACTTGCCAACGACCAAGGTGTTTCAATTCACTTTAAGAACTTTAATGGTGTGAATGAAGGCACAGTTGAGTTGGTAAAAGATAAACCCATAGAGATTAAAGAATTTATTGCTGATAAAGCAAAGTAAATATTAAAAAAAGACCGCATGAGCGGTCTTTTTTTAATTTAGCTTAACGATGTTTCGGTGGCATTGGCGGTAATTTATGCTGCGAAGCAGGTTTGTGTTGATTGCCTTTAAAAGCTACTGCCTTATGATTTTGTTTGGCAAATTTTGCATGAGCTTGTTGATGCTCTTTTTTCACTATTTGCGGCCCAGCAGGTTTGTGATGTATTGCTTTAGGCGGTACAGGTTTTTTATCAAAGTGTGGAGCAGGTGATGGATTTTTATGATTGAATGCAGGCGCTGCCATTGCAGACATTGTCGCAGTTATTGCAATCAGACCAATCATTAATGAAGACATCAATTTTTTCATGGTTACGCTCTTTATGAATCAATGAAGTCATCATAGGGGGAGGCTATGGAGAAGATATGAAGTTGTATGAGATACAAATGTAAAGCTAAAATTATGGAGTTAAATTTACTTTAAGTATTTAATATTTATTAAATAAAATTATGTTTTAGCGATAAGGTGTTCTATTTTTGTTGAAAAATACAACAATATTTCTCCATATAAAGTTCATCTTTATACATTGTTATTACCTCATGAAGAAATTAAGAATACTACTCGTAATTCCTATAGATCAAAATTAAAAGAGAAGACAAAAAAGACCGCCGAAGCGGTCTTTTTATAGAGTCATTTAACTCGGTTTAAAGCTTAGTAGTCAAAGCTAAAGTGTTCAGGAGCCAAAGAAGTCATGGTCTTCGATGGGTTAACCATTGCTTCAGCGTGACCTTGTGAGCGTGGTAATAGACGTTCAAAGTAGAAGTCTGCCACTTTGATTTTTGCTTTATAGAACTCAGGAACTTCTGCACCATTGCCTTCTGCTAATTTTTCAGAAGCTACGGCAGCTTGTTGTGCCCAGAAATAAGCCATCATCACGTAGCCAGAGAACATCAAGAAATCGACAGAAGCAGAAGATACGATGTCACGGTCTTTACGTGCTGCAAGCATGATACGAACCGTTAATGCATTCCACTGTGCGCAAAGCTTCGTTAAGTCCCACGCAAAACGACGCATGTATTTGTTACGTGCATGTTGACCACAGAACTTCAAGATTTCTGCTGTGTAGTCACGAATCACTTTACCTTTAGAGGTCAGCAGAACTTTACGACCAATCAAGTCTAGTGCTTGAACACCGGTTGTGCCTTCGTAGAGAGTAGAGATACGTGAGTCACGAACGATTTGTTCCATGCCCCATTCTTTAATATAACCATGACCACCGTATACTTGCATACCATGGTTTGCAGCTTCATAACCCATTTCGGTTAAGAAACCTTTGAGAATCGGTGTGTAGAAGCCTAAGTGGTCATCATGTGCTTCAAACGCTGCTGTATCACCGCGGGTTAAAGCATCAGTCATTTTGTCCGCAATTTGAGCTGCATAGTAAATCATTGAACGGCCGCCTTCAGCGATCGCTTTTTGAGTTAAAAGCATACGACGTACGTCTGCATGGTGAATAATCGCATCGGCTACTTTTTCAGGATCTTTTTTACCTGAAAGCGCACGCATAGACATACGTTCTTTCGCGTATGGAAGTGCGCCTTGGAATGCCAATTCAGCATGTGCAATACCTTGAATTGCTGTACCAATACGTGCAGTGTTCATGAAGGTGAACATTGCATGTAGGCCTTTGTGTTTTTCACCGATCAAGTAACCAATGGCATTGTCAAAGTTCAGCACAGCTGTTGCCGAAGCACGGATCCCCATTTTGTGTTCAATCGAACCACAAGTCACTGGGTTGCGTTCGCCCACTGAACCGTCTGCGTTCACAAGGAATTTTGGAACGATGAACAATGAAATCCCTTTAGTACCTGCAGGAGCATCTGGAAGACGAGCAAGTACGATATGCACGATGTTATCTGTTAAATCATGCTCACCCGCAGAGATGAAGATTTTTGTACCAGAAATTGCATAGCTACCGTCAGCTTGAGGTTCCGCTTTGGTTTTTACCTGACCTAAGTCGGTACCGCATTGAGGTTCAGTTAAGCACATGGTGCCTGACCAAGTTCCAGCAACAAGGTTCGGTAAATATTGGTTTTTCTGTTCTTCTGAACCAAATTGTAGAATGGTGTTGATACAACCTACGCTTAGACCCGGATACATTTGGAATGACCAGTTTGCTGTACCCATCATTTCAGATTTGATGAGATTCAACGACTGTGGCAAGTTTTGACCGCCAAATTCTTCAGGGAAAGACAGACCTTGCCAGCCACCCTGTACAAATTGGTCATAGGCTTCTTTAAACCCTTTTGGTGTTTTCACATCACCATTTTCAAAATGACAGCCTTCTTCATCACCCGTTTGGTTTAAAGGTGAAAGGATGTTTTCACAAAAATCCGCTGCACCTTCTAAAATCATGTCGACAGTATCTGCATCAGCAGCTTCACCATTAGACAAAGTTTTGTAGTGTGCTGGGTAATCGAGCACTTCATTCATTAAGAAACGAATATCGTGTAAAGGCGCTTTATATGCAGGCATAGTCTTAATCCTAATATCTAAATTTTTTTGGATTATCTGTATTGATGATTTGATTATTCATAATTTCATCCAAAAAACATTGATGAATACGCCCTTAAAAAATGTCAGAAAGGCGAATTGTAATATTTAACCAACATGTGAAAAGTAAACTTCTGATAGACTAGATGTTGATCTTTTGATCATTTTTTTCTTTTAATAAATCATAAAGAACTTAGGTCTTTCGTACAATTATGCGATTAAAATATATAACACTTTGTTTACTGGGTTTGAGTATTACTGGGTGTGCTCAACATGTCATAAAAACCAATTCAACGGATCAGTCTCTTGGGCAACAAGCCACTCAAGGCTTAAACGCAATGTTTGAAAATGCCAGTTATGACATGAAAGGGCAATTTTCAATTCAGACAGATATTCAGTTCGATGAAAAAAAGCCTGAAACCAAGTCAAAACCTGCGATAAGCACACAGCCAGAGCTGGATCCTAAACTTAAAAAACAACTGGATCAGTTGATTAAAACCCAAAATATTCCGTTTAGCCAAAAAGAAAAGAAACAGCTCTATCAAGCCATTGCCAATGAATCGATCCCACCATCAGCGCGTTATAGCGATGAAGAGGATGGCGTTTCTCCGCAATCTAAAATTGCACAATCACTGCTGAATGTGTTGAATGATTTACAGTTTAGCTATAGCGGTTCAGTACATTTTAGAGAAAAACTTGCCGCCTTAACCTTACAACTGAGTTATCAAAAACCGACTTTGCAGGTCAATGCACAGTTGCCGATGATCATTGATTTTAATCAACATAAATTTTATACCAACTACTTTGCGTTCATGCCGTTTATGGTAAATCGTGAAAGCCAAAGCAGCTTGGCTTATGTGGATTTTTCAAAACATAAAGAGACGATTGCTCAGTACGATTTGAAAAAATTTGCTGACTATTTAAAACAAATGAATGCTTTGCCCTATGTCTTGGCAGAGCCGAATCAAGTGCAAAATATTGCTTTAACACGTGATGAAAAAAATGCAGGGCTGACTAAAAAAATCCGCTATGTGGGTGATCTTAATGCGCTATACACCCAGCTTGAACTTTTCGATTTTGTGAATGCCAACTATTACACCACGCAAATCAAAGGTCAGCGTAATAGTGACGCCGAGCAAGATGAATCTGTGGACGCTGCTGCGCATCTCAGTGCTTCCGAAGAGGCGATGGCTGCGGCTGAAGCGGCGGGAGGGACTGCAGTAGCGGCAGCAGTTGAGGATGAAGACTTTGATGAGGCTTATGCATCTGTAGAACGTGTGAATGAGCTGCTCAATGCGAAAATGCATGGCCTGATGTATCACCAACACGAAACGGAAGAAGAACAAACGTCTTCTGCCGCTGAATCTGCTGAAGAGGCGATTGATACTGCAAGTGCATATGCGGAGGCAACCGCGGGTGATGACGAAGAAGCCTATAGTTCGGATACTGAAGTAACCGAAGTTTATGCGGCTTCCGAAGAAGATGATGAAACAGCGAACTTATCTGAGGAAGTCTGTCAGGCCTTGATGAATACCAAACAGGTGCCGATTGGTAAAGTCACACTGTGTCAGGATTATCAAGATGTTCGGGTGATACCGCTGCAAGAAGATGCTGTACCATCGGCTTCTGATGCGGACACATCCAATACAGATTCAGAGATTTCGGACGCTGTTGAGCAGTTAAAACCAGTATTCCAGCAATATCAAAGTGAACAACTTGTCGATGTAAAACAATTCCAGCAATTATGGCAAAAGCATCAAGCTGAAATTGCGCAGGTGCTGAATGCACAGGATAAATCATCTTCGAATGTGGTGATGGATGTAGGCTTAGATCACAAAGGCCGCGTCCAAGTAATGGACTATCAATTGGCCTTTAATGAGCCACGTTTAGGTCAATTAAAGCTGAAAAGTAGCAACCAAATCTTTAATTATGGCAATGCGACTAAAATTGATCGTCAAGCCATGAAACAGGCAAAATCCATTGAGGAAGTCAGTAAAGATTCACTCTTTGAAAATATGTTGAAAGGTCTGCTTGCACCAATCACGGGAAATGATCCTCTGCTTGTTGAAGCAGAAACTGCATCGGTCGATGATGTCCGTGCTGCAAATGAAGAAATCGAACTTCCTGAATATCTCAGTACTGTGGCATTGCAAAGTTATAAACGTCATCAATCTGAAGTGAAAGCCTATCAAGCGGCATTTGTCGTGGCATTTGCTAATTATCGCGCTCAGTATGTGCGTTATTACTCAGCCAATGATTTGAATGAAATTGCTGAAGTTTATGCATATCGATTTGTTGATGGCTTAAAAGAGCCAACAGGCAATGCGCTGAAACGTTTAAATCAATTACGTGATAAGCATGCTTTGCATCGCTATCAAGACTTTGATGACTTAGGTTCTTCAGTCAATCATTATGTGCAGTCGGGGATTGGTGAGTACAAAGCTCAGGTTGAATGGAAGCAGTTGCAAAAAACCTATAAGACTGATCAGGCGATTTTTGCACATTTATATCAACAAAACTTTTTAGCTAGCTATGAACTGGAAGGAACTGAAAAAGCGCATTTGGTGAAAGCATCAAAAATCTATGCGCAAGCCTTTGCTGATGATATCAAAGGAAAATTATCAGAAGCGTCATTGCAAGGCCTAGCAGCAGAACACGAAGAGTTGTTCAGCCAATCGGCTTATTATGAGACTTATAAGGCGATACAAAAACATAAGAAGTAAGTTGGATCAAAAAAAGAACCTCAATTGAGGTTCTTTTTTTAGGTGTTTAGCCTGCTCAGAAAGTGAATTGAGCAAATCATTTTGAATTATAGAAAGTCTTTTAGATCAGGTTTAATGCCATTCCAAATGGAAAAAGATTCGATTGCTTGACCAACCAACATGCCAAAACCTTCTGAGGTTGGAACATGGCGTGCTTTGGCTTGATCCAAAAATGTCGATGGTTTGCCATAGGCCATTTCATATGCGTGGGTGAATTGTAATGCTTCAGGCAAAATTAGCGGATCACCCGTTAAGCTTGCCGATGTGGCATTAATCACCAGATCAAATTGACCTGCTAATTCGGCGAGGGCAATGGCTGCAAGTTCGGCATTGGGGACAGCAGTTTTTAAGTCAGCGACCAATTGTTCAGCACGCGCTAAAGTACGGTTGGCAATCACGATTTTTTTGGCCCCAGCTTGTACCAGTGGATAAATCACGCCACGTGTCGCACCACCTGCACCAATAATTAAAATATCGCTCTGTTCTAAATTCCAATCTAAGGCACGGATGGCATCGACTAGGCCTTGTCCATCGGTATTATCACCATGGAGTGTGCCATCTTGCATCCATAATGTATTGACCGCACCTGCAATTTTGGCACGTTCAGTAAGGACGGCACATTGTGCATAGGCTTGTTCTTTAAATGGAACAGTGACATTCATACCGATGCCACCTTCGGCAAAGAAGGATTCGACACTGTGCTGAAAACCATCGAGTGGCGCAAGTCGTTTGCTGTACTGAATGTCGAGGCCTGTTTTTTCAGCGAAGGCATGATGAAGTTCAGGTGAGCGTGATTGTTCAATCGGGTTGCCAATCACGGCAAATTGTTTGCTCATTGCACAGCGTCCATGTAGATGTGAAAGAGCAGACAATATACGCCAAAACCGAAGATGGCTAAAGTTCGGGCAGTCTTAAAATCGTGAAATAAAGGCGGAAAATTAAGGATTACAAATATCTAAGACGCTTTGAATCAAGATGCTCGCAGCACTGATGACTAAACCAATCAAAGCAACCACCATGAAGCCAATAGCCAAATTATCATTCAAAGACGTTTCGGAAAAAATATTGGTACTGATAGCGCTGATCAGCACAACAGCAAAGCTCCAAAACACCAAGGCAGTAAGACTGACTGCTTTTTTATTGAGTGTTTGATGTGTCATGTGCGTTGTACTCCGTACAAGAAAATTACAGCCATGAGTTTATTGACACATTGTGCAATGACATAGCGTAAAGCTGTTTAAAAGATGTGTCATTGTTAAGCAATATGATTACAAAGTAAATGCTTAAAAAATTTATTTATGCATCAAGATATTACCTAGAAATATAAATACTTTAATTAAAAGGCAATGAAAAGCCCCTGATGGACAGAGGCAAATACATGTCTATCTATTTTATTTCAATATATTAAGCCAATCATGCGGTTTTAAATAAAAGTTGGTGAGCTTTTTCTCTGGAGAATTTTCTTCCCATTCAGGACGATACGACCAGCCCGCCAAAGGTGGCATACTTACTAAAATGGATTCAATACGCCCACCAGTTTGTAAACCAAATAAGGTGCCACGGTCATACACTAGGTTATATTCAACGTAACGACCACGACGGTAAAGTTGGAAGTCTCGTTGTGCTTCGGTATAGGCTTTGTCTTGGTTTCTTTGGAAGATCGGTAAAATTGCCTCTAAATAACCATTACCCACGGCCTGCATATATTTGAAACAGGTTTCAAAGTCCCATTGGTTGAGATCATCAAAGAATAAACCACCCACACCACGTTGTTCATCACGGTGTTTGAGATAGAAATAGTCATCACACCATTTCTTATGTTCATCATAGAGTGTATCGCTAAATGGGGCACAAAGATCATGGGCAGTTTGATGCCAAGACAAGACATCTTCATCATTTGGATAAAATGGAGTGAGGTCAAAACCACCGCCAAACCACCAAATCGGATCTTGTCCTTCTTTTTCGGCGACAAATAAACGCACATTGGCATGTGAGGTTGGGACGTTGGGGTTTTTCGGGTGAATTACCAACGACACGCCCATGGCTTGCGCTTTTGCACCTGCAATAGCGGGATGGCGTTCAGTCGCAGAGGCGGGTAATTTTGAAATGTTGATGTGCGAGAACATCACACCGCCTTTTTCAATCACCTTTCCATTTTGAAGAACACGTGAGCGACCACCACCACCTTCAGGGCGTTCCCAGTCATCGATCGCAAATTCGGCACTTCCGCCACCAGCACGTTCTTGCTGTTCCAATGCGGCACAAATCCGTGCCTGTAAATGGCGAAGGAATTTATCTACACGTTGAATATCGGCTGAAGTTGGATTCTGCATGGTGACCTTTATTAAAATAATTTAAAGATAAGTGTCATCAAAGCATAAATTACGTGAAAACTTAAGGCATTTTTCCCGATACTCAGCATCGGATCTTTGCTTTAAATCTGGAAATCTAGTGATTAAATAAAAAGATCATGCAAAGTTAGCAACAATTGCTCCGGCTGAAATTGGGCCTATTCCGACAAATTTGCTAGGTTGAATTCACATCTGAAGCTCAGCACAATAATCATCAGGTAGATTTAAATTGAATCTCATTGATTGAAATGGTGCATCGATGTCTCAGCAGGCGAGTTCTTTAATTCAAAAATACAATGTACCAGGTCCACGCTATACCAGTTATCCAACCGTACCGTATTGGGAGGAAGCTGAGTTTTCATTGCAACAGTGGAAACAGGGATTGAAGCGTTCATTTGATGAGACCAATCACAGTGAAGGCATCAGTCTGTACATCCATCTACCATTTTGTGAAAGCTTATGTACGTTTTGTGGTTGCCATAAAAAAGTCACGAAAAAGCATGAGATGGAGCAGCCTTATATTCAGGCGGTGCTGAAAGAATGGGACTTATATTGTCAGCTCTTGGTCGATCGGCCAATAATTAAAGAAATTCATTTGGGCGGGGGAACGCCTACTTTCTTTTCTCCTGAGCATCTCACCCAGTTGATTCAAGGCATTCTAGTGCATGCTGATATTGCCGATGCGTATGAATTTAGCTTTGAAGGGCATCCGAACAATACCACACGTGAGCATTTACAAGCTTTGTATGATGTTGGTTTTCGACGCGTAAGTTATGGAGTGCAGGATTATAATGAGAAGGTGCAAAAAGCCATCCACCGTATTCAGCCCTTTGCACATGTTGAACAAGTGACACAGTGGGCACGTGATATTGGCTATACCTCTATTTCGCATGACTTGGTTTTTGGTTTGCCATTTCAGGATTTAAACGACGTGTTGCATACCATTGAACAGACCAATCGTTTGATGCCAGATCGCCTAGCCTTTTATAGCTATGCACATGTGCCGTGGATTAAGGGCAATGGTCAGCGTGGTTTTAAAGATGCCGATGTCCCGAAAGATGATTTAAAGCGTCAATGCTATGAAGAAGGTAAAAAACAGCTACTGGCGCAAGGCTATCATGAAATTGGGATGGATCATTTTGCATTAACCCAAGATCCGATGTATCAAGCTTTTCAGCAGGGCAGTTTGCACCGTAATTTTATGGGCTATACCGCATCGAAAACCCAACTGATGATTGGTCTCGGCTTATCTTCGATCAGTGATAGTTGGTACAGCTTTGCACAAAATGAAAAGAAAATTGAAGACTATTATTCACGTTTAGAGCAAAACCAAATTCCTGTTTATCGAGGTCATGTGCTGACTGAAGAAGACTTGATTATCCGTAAACATATTCTGAATTTGATGTGTACATTCCATACTTCGTGGGCAAATACAGACATGCAATTTCCAGAAATTGATGAAGTGGTTGCACAATTAACAGAAATGCAGGCGGATGGATTATTAGAGTTGGGTGATCAGAGCATCCAAATTACCGAAAAAGGCAAACCTTTTGTACGTAATATCTGCATGGCTTTTGACTTAAGGTTAAAACGCCGTGTGCCGGAAAATCGTATTTTTTCGATGACGATTTGAATCTCCCCTAACCCCTCTTTAATAAAGAGGGGGGAAGCCTCCCTTTTGTAAAGGGAGGTTTGGAGGGATTAATTTATGGAGAATTTAAAGGATTTTTAAAAATCGTCCTTTTGATACATATGCGACATACGATCATGTTTGGTTTTTAAATATTGTTCGTTGAATGGATTTAAACCCACAGTCAGCGGAACACGATCAACGACATTCACGCCTTGCTCTTGGAGCGCTTCAATTTTTAACGGGTTATTGGTAATGAGACGCACAGCCGTAATGTTGAGATGATTCAACATGATAGGGCACATATCATAACGACGTGCATCGGCAGGAAGATCCAATAATAAATTGGCATCGACTGTGTCATGGCCTTGGTCTTGTAGGGCATAAGCACGGATTTTATTGGTCAAGCCAATACCACGACCTTCTTGGCGTAAATATAAAATCACCCCTTGACCTGCTTCATTAATTAATTTTTGGGTGGCTTGAAGCTGTGGGCCGCAGTCACATTTGAGTGAAGCGAAGGCATCACCGGTGAGGCATTCGGAGTGGATACGAACTAAAACAGGTTCAGTGGGAGCTTGTTCTAGTCCTTTAGAGAGTGCGACGTGTTCTTCACCGGTTTCAGGATCCTGAAAAACCGTAATATTGAATTCACCAAAAGCGGTCGGTAATCTTGACGTTGCGACAAATTCTATAGGCACTGCTTAACCCGTTTATTCGATTATAAATTGGCTAAAGTATAGCGTAATGCTTGGACATTGGTAGAATTGCAACGACGAATTTATGCAGAACATTTTCTTTTTTGTATAAAGCGAACGATAATAGTTGATAAATAGGAAGATTATTCAGGATAATCTGACTCATTCAAAATCTCCCCAACGAGATCATTGCTAAAAATTACATCGCTACAAGTTTGGCTGATTGTAAGGTGATACAATTCGACGATATGATCGAGTTACCCATTTAGACCGAGCTTAGGAATTTGCCAGGCTTTAGAAGGCTTTGCCACATTATGCTGTATAAAGAAATACCATTTCAACGCCCTGTAACACCGTTGCTGGATACGATTAACCATCCTCAACAACTTCGTTTACTCGAGCGCAGCCAATTAGAGCAAGTGGCGGATGAGTTACGTCAATTTATTTTGTATGCGGCCGGACAAAGTGGTGGGCATTTTGGTGCCAATCTTGGGGTGATCGAATTAACCGTGGCATTGCATTACTGTTTTGATACACCACGTGATCGTCTGATTTGGGATGTGGGTCATCAAGCTTATCCGCATAAAGCCTTAACTGGTCGTCGTGAACAATTAGTGACGATTCGTGCCAAAGATGGTTTGGCTGCGTTTCCTGCCCGTGAAGAATCTGAATTTGACACCTTTGGTGTAGGCCATTCATCAACAGCGATTTCTGCTGGTCTTGGGATGTCATTGGCACGTCGCTTCAAGCAAGATCCCTGTCATGTGGTTGCAATCGTGGGTGATGGCGCGATGACAGCGGGTATGGCTTTTGAAGCCATGAACGATGCGGTGGCACACAATGCTGACCTCATGGTGGTATTGAACGACAACGATATGTCGATCTCATGCAGTACTGGTGGTTTTGCTAAGCATTTGGCTGCGATTTGGGAAAGTGGTCAATCGGTGAATATTTCTGAAAATGGCGAAGCCTATATTCAACCTCATCCTGAATGGGCGTATAACTCACGCCTACATTGTGCTGCGACCGATGCTGCAGACAACCTATTTAAAGCCATTGGCTTTGACTACTTTGGTCCTTTTGATGGGCACGATGTTGAACAATTAACCCACGTGTTTGAAGCCTTAAAAAAACGCAAAGGCCCACGTTTAGTCCATGTCTATACCAAAAAAGGTAAAGGCTTTGCACCTGCCGAAGCAGATCAAATTAAATACCATGCCATCAGTAAACTGAATGCACCTGCTGCTGTGGCAACTGCACCGAAATATTCAGATGTTTTTGGTCAGTGGTTATGTGATGAAGCTGTACAGGATGATCGTTTATTAGCGATTACTCCTGCGATGTGTGAAGGCTCAGGCATGGTGCAATTTGCAAAGCAGTTCCCTGAGCGTTTTTTTGATGTTGCCATTGCAGAACAACATGCGGTGACTTTGGCTGCGGGTATGGCCTGTGAAGGGGTAAAACCGGTTGTTGCAATCTATTCAACCTTTTTACAACGTGGTTATGACCAACTGATTCATGACGTCGCTTTGCAAAATCTCGATGTGACATTTGGTATCGACCGTGCAGGTTTGGTTGGTGAAGATGGCCCAACGCATGCCGGTGCATATGATTATGCCTTTATGCGTACCGTGCCGAACATGGTGATCATGGCGCCGAAAGACGAAAATGAATGTCGTCAAATGTTGCATACGGCTTATTTGTATAAAGGCCCAGCGGCAGTACGTTACCCACGAGGTAATGGACTAGGTGTTGAGATTCAGCAAGAGATGACCGAGCTTGAAATTGGCCGTGGTGAAGTTCTTGCAAACTTCAATGTTCAGCAAGATGCAACAATTTCGATTTTAGCATTTGGTAGCCGTGTTCAGGCAGCGGTTGAGGCGGCTGAAGTATTGGCTGAAAAACTGGATGTTGCAGTTCGTGTGCTAAATATGCGTTTTGTAAAACCATTAGATACACAGTTGATCGATCAAATCGCGGCAAGCACGCAACTATTTGTGACAGTTGAAGAGCATGCAGTGATGGCGGGTGCGGGTAGTGCGGTAAATGAATATTTAGCGCAGGCTAGTATTGTTAAACCGATGCTGAATTTAGGTTTGTCAGATGAATTTATGCATCAGGCGACACATGCTCAAATGCTACAACAAGCTGGACTAGATGCTGAAGGCATTATCACTTCTGTGACACAAAGCTGGATAAAACATAAGTCAACTGTAGTTTGCTGAATTTCTAATTTTTAGAAACAATTTTTCCCTAAAAGCCCTTATATTTGATAAGATATAAGGGCTTTTATGCATTATTCTTTATCAGTATCTTCAAATTTGTAGTGGGTGTTCAATGGAACCTATGGTGGTTATGGCTGCGCGTGCGGCTCAATTAGTTGGTCAAGAGCTTTTAAAAGCGCATCAAAATCGTCATAAACTCGATCTACAAGTCGAAGAAAAAGGAATTGATGGTCCAGTAACGCGTGTAGACCGTTATTTGGAACAATTGACTATCGATACCCTACGTAAAAGCTATAAAAATCACAGTTTCCTAGGCGAAGAGTTTGGTCTTCAAGAAGGTAAAGGTCATGACGCTGATTGGTGTTGGATCATCGACCCACTTGATGGCACATTAAACTTCGTTAATGGTGTTCCACATTTCTGCATCTCTATCGCAGTTCAACATAAAGGTGTAACTCAGCACGGTGTTATTTATGACCCTGTGAAAGATGAGTTGTTCTCTGCAAGCCGTGGTCGCGGTGCGATGATGAACCAACGCCGTATTCGTGTAAATGTAAAAGACAGCTTAGAAAACACTTTCCTTTCAGTGGGTCATGCGTATCGTAAAATTCGTAATGGCGAAGTGGTTTCTTATGCGAAAAACCATTTCAACTCATTGTTAAATGTGACTGAAGCCGGTGCTCAATACCGTCGTTCAGGTTCTGCTGCTCTTGATCTAGCATATGTTGCTGCAGGTCGTTTCGATGGTTATTTCGAACTTGGTTTGAAACCATGGGACATCGCTGCGGGTGAACTTATTGTAAAAGAAGCGGGTGGTACTGTGGTTGATGCTCGTGGTGGTAACGACTCAATGGACAATGGTCAAGTACTTGCATGTTCTATGAAAATGCTTAAACCACTTATGCAAGCTGTTGTTCCAGCTTGGGGTGAAGCTGCTAAATAATAGAACACTTAGTTCGAGTTTATTGACAGAATAATGAAATAAAGCCCTCTTTATGAGGGCTTTATTTTGTCTAATTGGTCAAAAATAAAGGCTTAAACACCTATAATTTAAAGCTTCTTACAAAAAATATTCTGAAGTTGACTAAAACAGGTGACATTTAAAAACTTTCTGCTATAATCCCCGCACGCACTAAATTTCGTTCATTACCTGAACATTCTCTTCTATCATTGTGTATGCGCGTTCCGGTCCAAAGAGAGGACGATATTTCGCGCCCCACCCAATCGCTAAGCGATTCCTTCAGGTTGCGGCTGTAATCATGTGTGCGTTATACACATCGTCGTTCTCGGATCGCCGCTGATTCTATATTTTCAGCGTCTTTTGCTGTGCCGCTTTTTGCCGATGTCCATCTGAATTTATATTTTTAATGGAGCACCCATTTTTGGGGTGAAATACTCTATGAGCAAAACTTTTGCTGATTTTCCTTTACATGAGTCGTTACAACTAGCATTACAAGGTCTAGGTTTTACTACTCCGACTCCAGTGCAAGAACAATCAATTCCAGCTGCATTAGAAGGTAAAGACCTTCTTGTATCAAGCCAAACTGGTTCTGGTAAAACTGCTGCATTCTTACTCCCAACTGTGAATGCTTTGGCTGGTCAAGACACTTTGATGTCTTTCAAAGAGCGCATGAAAGCGGTAACTGCACCGTCTATTCTTGTACTTTGCCCTACACGTGAATTGGCTCAACAGGTGAGCCAAGACGCAATTGCTTTAGTACGTCATATGAAAGGTGTTCGTATTGCTGCAATTATGGGTGGTATGCCTTTCGGTAAACAAATTCAACAGCTTAAAGGTGCACAAGTTGTCGTAGCGACTCCAGGTCGTTTACTTGACTTGGTTAACCGTCGTCAAATTAAACTAGACAACGTTGATGCGTTAATCGTTGACGAAGCTGACCGTATGCTTGACTTAGGTTTCTCTGAAGACCTAGAAGCGATCAGCGACTTGGCTGCTAACCGTAAACAAACATTAATGTTCTCTGCAACATTTGCGCCGCGTATCATTACACTTGCAGAACGCATGATGAATGATCCACAGCGTATTGCGATTGAAACTGGTCACTCTACAAATACTGACATTACTCAGACTCTTCATTGGACTGACGGTTTCGAACACAAGAAAAAACTTTTGACTCACTGGTTATCTGATGAGTCTGTAGATCAAGCAGTTGTATTCGCATCTACTCAAGAAGATACAGATATGTTGGCTGAAGAACTTGCAGAAGCAGGTCACTCAGTTGTCGCTCTTCACGGTGCAATGCCACAAACTGTACGTAACCGTCGTTTACGCAGCATTCGTGAAGGTCGTGCAAAAATCTTAGTTGCGACTGACGTTGCTGCACGTGGTCTAGACGTACCAACTATTTCTCACGTAATTAACTTCGGTCTTCCAATGAAGAACGAAGACTATGTACACCGTATCGGTCGTACAGGTCGTGCGGGCCGTACTGGTAACGCGATTACTTTAGCGACTTACCGTGAACGCGGTAAAATCCGTGCTTTAGAAGACTTCTTAGATGCACGTTTAAATGTGTCTGAAATTGAAGGTCTTGAGCCATCTCCACCTCCTGCACGCGGTAGCCGTGATGGCGGTCGTGGTCGTCGTGATGGTGGTCGCGGTGGTCGTGGTGGTTTCGGTGGCGGTCGTCGTTTTGAAGGTGAATCAAACTTCAAACGTCGTGAAGGCAACCGTGATGGCGAACGTCGTTCATTCGGTGGCGAAGATCGTCCACGTCGCGAATACAACAACGATCGTCCACGTCGTGAAGGTGGTTTCGAAGATCGTCCACGTCGCGAATTTAACAACGATCGTCCACGTCGTGAAGGCGGTTTCGAAGATCGTCCACGTCGTGAATTTAACAAAGATCGTCCACGTCGTGAAGGCGGTTTTGAAGATCGTCCACGTCGCGAATTTAACAGCGATCGTCCACGTCGTGAAGGTGGTTTTGACCGTCGTTCTAACGATGACAACCGTGGTAACCGTGTAGACTACAAACCAGCTCGTGAAGGTTATGGCGATCGTCCAAAACGTTCATTTGGTGAAGATCGTCCACGTCGTGAATTCAACGGTGACCGTCCTCAACGTTCATTTGGTGAAGATCGTCCAAAACGTTTCGGCGATGACCGTCCAAAACGTTTCGGTGATGATAAACCACGTGGCGAACGCACTTTCGGTGAAGACCGTCCACGTCGTAAATTCAATGACTAATTGAATTTCGAAAGAAATATCGAAAAAACCGGTGGAAACACCGGTTTTTTTTATGGATTTAAATTAGCTTTTTAATCAGAAAAATGTATACTTGATCAAACTTTATGTGTTTAATGATAATTAATATGAATGGAAACGCGTTGGCAAATATGCGTACAGTGATGATCGAGGTACTTATGCCTTATATCGGTTTGACACTCTTATTGTGTAATATCGTTTACTATATATACAATTATTTTAACTAAATTCTTCTATTGGGTTGAAAACACCCTCTATAAAATCGCATTAATAATAAAAAACAATTTACCTGACGGAATGCAGGGATATGCGCTCATGCAATGGTAACATTTTAAACTTCAATCCTTTATAGTATGCATGCTGAAAAAAATGCAGGAAAATCCTCAGCTATGAATAATCAAACGTCTTCTCAGACTCAGGCACTGATCGAAGTGAAAAACCTGAGTTTTAAGCGAGGAGAGCGCGTCATTTATGACAATGTCAGTTTAAAAATTCGTCGTGGTCAGATCACTGCAATTATGGGTCCATCTGGTACAGGTAAAACGACTTTACTCCGTTTAATTGGTGGTCAATTGACTCCCGATAATGGAGAAGTGTTGCTTGATGGGCAGGACATTGCACAGATGTCACGTCAGGAGCTCTTCGCTGCGCGTGCGCGTATGGGGATGTTGTTTCAGAGCGGTGCATTATTTACCGATATGTCGGTATATGAAAACGTAGCCTTTCCAATTCGTGCCCATACCAAGTTGCCAGAGCATTTGATCGCTGAAATTGTTGCGTTGAAATTAGAGTCTGTTGGTTTACGTGGCGCGGAACAAATGATGCCCTCTGAACTATCGGGTGGTATGAATCGTCGTGTGGCTTTGGCCCGTGCAATTGCACTGGATCCTGAGTTAATCATGTATGACGAACCTTTTGCAGGGCAAGACCCGATTGTGATGGGGGTTTTAACCCGCTTGATTCGTTCGCTACGTGAAGCTTTAGATTTAACCACGATTATTGTCTCGCATGATGTGGCTGAAACATTATCAATTGCAGATTACATCTATGTGGTGGCTGAAGGGAAAGTGCAGGGCGAGGGAACACCTGAGCAGTTAAAAGCACATGCCTCGCCGTTTGTGAAGCAGTTCTTGACGGGTTCGGTAGAAGGTCCAGTCGATTATCAATTCAGTCATCAGCCCTATTTAAATCATGAGGTTCGTTCATGAATGCTATTGCCGCATTAGGTAGACGCGTCATTGAACGTGTTCGAGGAATCGGCGTAGCAACCATTATGTTGCTGCAGATTCTTTTTTCCATGCCGACTTTACTTGGCGTGAAATTGTTTATTTATCAGATGTACCGTGTTGGTGTGCTCTCATTACTGATTATTGTGGTATCTGGCTTATTTATTGGCTCGGTACTGGGTTTGCAAATGTATAGCATTCTGTCGACCTTTGGTAGTGAAGCGATGCTCGGTACCGCCGTTGCACTGACTTTACTGCGTGAACTTGCACCTGTGGTGGCGGCTTTACTCTTTGCAGGTCGTGCAGGCTCTGCTTTGACGGCTGAAATTGGTTTGATGAAAGCCACTGAGCAGTTGTCGAGTATGGAAATGATCGGGGTCGATCCATTAAAACGAGTGATCTCGCCTCGACTTTGGGCTGGTATTTTTAGCTTGCCAATGTTGTCGGTGATTTTCGCTGCGGTCGGCATCATGGGCGGTAAATTGGTGGGTGTTGATTTTCTGGGTGCAGATGAAGGCTCTTATTGGAGTGGCATCGAGAACAGTGTGCAATTCTTTAAAGACGTCTTTAATGGCACCATCATCAAAAGTTTTGTTTTTGCATTAATTTGTACTTGGATTGCGGTCTATCAGGGTTATGCCTGTGTCCCAACTTCAGAAGGTATTGCAACGTCGACCACACGTACTGTCGTGTATTCTTCGTTGTGTGTTTTAGGTTCAGATTTCGTGTTGACTGCGGTCATGTTCGGAGGTATTTAATGAAATCACGTACGAGTGAACTGGCCGTCGGTTTTTTTGTCATTCTGTTTGCTATCGCTATTTTCTTCTTGGCGATGCGTGTGAGTGGTTTGGTCGGCAATAACATCGAAGACAGTTATGAATTGACCGCGACATTTGAAAATGTAAACGGGATTAAACCCCGTGCCAAAGTCACCTTAAGCGGTGTTAAAGTTGGTCAAGTGGAATCGTTGAAACTCGATCCTGTGACGCGTTTAGTGACAGCACATCTCATTATGGATGGCTCATTAACCTCTTACAATGCAGAACAATTAAAAGAAGTGCAAAAGAATGCACTCGAAGAACTGCGTTACACATCAGACTATGAAGCAGCGACACCTGCGAAACAAAAAGAAATGGAACAGCAACTGATTGCTAACATGAAATCCATCACCAATATCGATGAAGATGCTTACATTATGGTGGCAACCAATGGTTTATTGGGCGAGAAATATTTGAAAATTGTACCGGGTGGTGGTGTCAACTTCTTAAAACGTGGTGACCAAATTGGTAATACCCAAGGTACGATGGAAATCGAAGATTTGGTGTCTAAATTTGTGACCGGTGGTGCAGGGAACAAATCTGACAACACAGCAGAGGCTGAACAAAAAACAGAAGCTGCTGACACAACAACGGCAGACGAACCTGCATTTGTTGAATAATTTTTAGGAGAAATTAAGTGAACACATTGTTAAAACATACGCTTACAGCAAGTATCTTATCAACTATGATGGCAGGTACAGCTTTTGCTGCTCCAAGCGAAGCACCACCTGCATTTGTAAAAAAAGTGGCTGATGGCCTCATTACACGTTTAAAAGCAGACCACGCAAAACTACAAAATAACCCTGCGGCTGTGAAAACGATTGTTCGTCAAAACTTAGACCCGTATATCGATTCACAAGCGTTCACACGTATCGTGATGGGTACGTATGCAACGAATCAATACAGCTCAGCGGCTCAACGTGCGCAGTTTGAACGTAACTTCCGTGCAACACTGATCGAAAACTATGGTTCAGCTTTTGCCAAGTTTAGTAACCAAACGTATAGCATGCGTCCATATAAAGCATCGAACAGTAAGAACCCTGTTGTAACGATTGATTTCCATAACAACGGTGAAAAAATTCCAGTCTCTTTCCAGTTGGCGGATAAAGGTTCACAATGGAAAATCCGTAATATCAACGTTTCGGGTATTGACCTAGGTTTACAATTCCGTAATCAGTTTGCGGCAACTGTAAAACGTAATGGCGGTAACATTGATAAAGCAATTGCGAACTTCAAACCTGATGCTGATGCAGCATTGGACAAGAAAAAATAAGATAGGTGATGTGTGATTAAACTTCATCAACAAGAATTGATGGTTTCAGGCAAAATCGATTACAACAATGCCGAATTGTATTATCAAGACGGCTTGAAATTGATTCAACAACAGCAAGCTTTTCCCTTAGTGGTCAATCTTGCTGAGCTTGAGCATGGCAGTACTTTAGCTTTAGCTGTTTTGGTTCGTTGGTTACGTCAAACGCCAAAAGCGCAAGGTTTGCAGTTTAAAGCAGTCCCTGAAAAAATGATGAAGATTATTCAAGCCTGTCATCTTGAGCATGACTTGCAATTGATCTAAATAAAAAAAGCACCATAAGGTGCTTTTTTTATTTTAGCGGGACAAGAAACTCTCGCAAGTCTACGCAATAGGCAAGGATCAAATCCATTTCTTCCAGCGGAAATACATCAATGGGCCAATAAAGAATGCCACGATGATTAAGCTGACCACGATAAAACTGGTTGTACCATGCGCGAAGGGCAGTACATCGGTGTTCATCCCATAGACGCTAGCCACTAACATCGGTGGCGCAAGCATACTTGGTAAAATCGAGAATCGACGAATCGTATCATTCTGTTCGGTGTTAATGAACCCAGAGGTGGTATCCAGTAAGAATCGAACCTTTTGGAACAAAAAGGCATCATGCTCAACAAGAGAGCGAACGTCTTCACTGAGTTCTCGGATGTCGGCATCATAAATATGACTGCCCAAGGCGCGAGGACGTGACAGGAAGGTGAGAACGCGACGTAAATCGATCAGACACAGCTGTGCTTTCCCGAGCATATCTTCTAAATGCGCAAGTCGGGTAATCATGTCATCTAAGTCTAAAATCATCTCACGATGACGGTTATTCAGCACTTCTGTGGAATACTTTTCTAAGTCCTTGTGGATATCTTCCAAGATATCCGCAAGCTCATCGAGTTTGGCTTCTAAAAGACCCAATAAAATCCAAGTTGGATCTTTATAGTCAATTTCATAGTCATTACGACGCGCACGGGCACGAAAGGCACGGAAAGCCACCAGCTTTTCACCCCGTAAAGTGAATAAGCGCTCTTTATGCAAAATAAAGGCAACTGTCTGCACGGTAGCTAAGGTGCTGGCATTTTCTTCGGGTTCGCCATCGACCTGAAAATTTTTATTTTTCGTTAAAAAATAGGTGCTGATGTGCAAAATACCATCGTCATCACGGTAGAATCGTGCACTCGACGAAATATCTTCTAATGATTTTAATGTAGGTAAATTTTGATCATAGGCATCCATAATCCATTGCTGCTCTTCCTGAGACGGGGCAATGAGATCGAGCCAGACTAAATCCTGATGTAAATCGAAGTCACCATTGATGGTGACATCTTCTAAGCTACCGCGCTCTGTGGCGTAAAAGGCTTCAAGCATGTTGTCTTTTCCCCTTACGCAGTAAGTTAAAAATGAATGGGTGTATTTTAGACAAGGATTTGCTGAAAAACACTGTTCTAATGCTTAATTTATGAAAAAATCTGTTTAAAGTTGATTTTTCCAGCATAGCGTTCCTGATCTGATGGTGATTATAAATGAAATCTATCGCAATTTTCTGTGGTTCTGCCCTTGGTAACAATCCTGCCTATTTACAGGTGGCTGAAAAAGTCGGTCGTCATTTAGCGGCCCAAGGTATTACATTAGTCTATGGTGGTGGTCGTTCAGGTTTGATGGGGGTTGTGGCAGATAGTGCTTTGCGTGCAGGCGGGCAAGTCATTGGGGTGATTCCAAAAGTCCTGGTCGATAAAGAATTGGCACATCCAGATTTAACCGAATTGCATGTGGTAGAAAATATGCAACAACGGAAAACTAAAATGTCTGAACTCTCGGATGGTTTTGTGGCGATTCCAGGTGGAGCAGGGACTTTAGAGGAAATTTTTGAGCAGTGGACGTGGGCTCAATTGGGCATTCATTTAAAGCCATGTGCCTTTCTCAATGTAGATGGTTTTTATGACGATTTATTGAATTTTCTGAAAACTACCGCAGAAAAAGGCTTTACCCATCCGCGTTTTATCGAAGGCTTAATTGCAGAAGATAATATTGAAACGATTGTTGAGCAGTTTCAACATTTCACTGCGCCAGAGCCGAAATGGGGCATGGTTGAACGTACAGCCTTTATCGCCGATTTGGAACAAGATAGATGAAAATTATCACTGTTGCCGCAGCCATTATTTTAAATGAACAGCATGAACTTTTAGTGGTTCGTAAAAAACACACGGCATTCTTTATGCAAGTAGGTGGAAAATTAGAACCCAATGAAGCTCCTGAAATCACCATGCTGCGTGAAATTCAGGAAGAAATTGGCTGCGCTGCGCAGATTGAGCAATTCATTGGTCGTTTTGAAACGGCTGCTGCGAACGAACCCGATCATCTATTGGTGAGTTATGTCTATCTGGTCCAGTTGCAAGGTGAACCGAAAATTGATGCGGAAATTGCAGCGATGCAATGGGTCAGCTTGGATGATACACAAACAAAACTTGCACCTTTAACACGTGAGGTGGTGATTCCTTGGGTGAAGCAGCAGGCGCGATCTCTTGCTGAAAGCTAAACCGCTTCGCGTGTTCATTTTCTTTAGAGGTTGATGTTTGAAACTAAGGCTGTGCCGCAGCAATGCATGCGGCATATACCTGCGTGCAATGTAGCTGATGTAACAGCTTGCTTAATGCATGGATTGAACTTCCCGTGGTCACCACATCATCGATGATGAGGACTTTACGGAAACGGCGTTTTTCGGTTGGGTCGATAATAAATTGCTGTTCGATATTTTCTAGGCGTTCTAGCCGACTTAAACCTTTTTGAGCGTGCTGTGCTTGACGAATCACCGGTTGCCAAACGGGGATGCGCAATTGCTTTGCCATCACCTGTGCAACAAGCAGCATTTGGTTGTACCCACGGTCTTTGAGGCGTTCTACTGAAATAGGCATCGGCACGATGGCCTGAACTCTAGCTAAGCGCATGCTTAAAAGGCTCTGTGCCAGTAAATTTTGATACTGCAATTGTTGCTCATACTTATAGCTTTGGATGATGCGATCTATTGGAAAATCATAGTGAAAGGCACAAGAGATGCTGTGTTCATGGCGATTAACCATTTGTTTAAACCAAGGCAGTTGTTCCCAGCAGTCAATACAAAGCGAATGATGTTGTTGTCGATCGATACTACAGAGTAGGCAAGGGGAAAAGCTCTGCATCCCTTTTTGGATGAAGTGTTGGATAGATTGGAGCATATTTTTATTCTAATCATTCTTTTTTGTGTATTTTGCACAGTTTGTGGTGAAGTGCAATCACGACACCACAGAAACCTGTTCGACAAGCTTATTCGTTAAAGCCAATCTGTATTTTAGGATGATCGAACCATCATCCTAATTATACATAGGCATAACGGGGTGCTTGAGGCAGCCATCGTTTTAAAAGCGCTTGAGCCTGTGCAGGATAATCATTTAGGACTTGTTGAGCCACATAGTGTGCCTGATTGAGTAAATGATCATCTCGCTCTAATTTTGCTACACGAAAGCCCATATCGCCTGTTTGTTTAGTGCCGAGGAGCTCGCCGGGACCGCGAATTTCCAAATCTTTTTCAGCAATAATAAAGCCGTCATTTGTCTCGCGCATGATGCGTAAACGCTCTTGCCCATTTTGCGACAAGGGATTTTTATACAGCAAGGCACAGAAACTGGCTTTGGCACCACGTCCTACACGACCACGTAGCTGATGTAGTTGTGAAAGCCCTAAGCGTTCTGCATTTTCAATCACCATGATTGAGGCATTCGGGACGTCAACACCAACTTCAATCACTGTGGTTGCAATCAGTAATTGCAATTCATTATTTTTAAATTGCTGCATCACTGCTTGTTTTTCATCGGCCTTCATTTTGCCATGAACCAGACCAATATTGAGGTCTGGAAAGCGTTCTTTAATTTCATTAAAAGTCGCTTCAGCGGCCTGAGCATCTAAAGTTTCTGATTGTTCAACTAAGGTACAGACCCAATAGGCTTGTTTACCTTCAGCACAATTGCTGGCAATCCGCTGTAGCACTTCTTCACGACGGTCAAGTGGAATAGTGACTGTTTGAATCGGTGTACGACCGGGTGGCAGTTCATCAATGACGGAGGTATCTAAATCGCCATAAGCCGACATCGCCAAGGTACGAGGAATAGGGGTTGCCGTCATCACCAGTTGATGCGGTGTCATGCCATTGAGACCTTTGTTTCGTAGCGCCAAACGCTGATCGACGCCAAAACGGTGTTGTTCATCAATAATCACTAAACCCAATTTGGCAAATTGTACATTGTCTTGAAATAAAGCATGTGTGCCGACCACTAAATTGGCGGAACCATCTTGAATACTTTGTTCTGCAGCAGCTCGAGCTTTACCTTTTTGCTTGCCTGAAAGCCAAGACACGGTCAGACCCATAGGCTCAAACCATTTTTTGAAATTTAGATAATGCTGTTCGGCCAAAATTTCTGTCGGCGCCATCATGGCCACTTGCCAACCTTCCTCGAGCGCATGACAGGCTGCAACGCCTGCGACTAGGGTTTTACCTGCACCTACATCACCTTGTACGAGTCGCAGCATAGGTTTGTTCTTTTTCAGATCGACCGCAATTTCTTTGGACACGCGTTTTTGTGCGCCGGTCATTTCAAATGGCAGCGTACTTAAAAGTTGTTTGGTGAAGTTCTTACTTGCAGAGAATGACGGTGCTTCGATTTGTTGAATATAAGCACGGCGGCTGAGCAAACTGACCTGATGGGCAACCAATTCTTCGAAAATTAAACGTTGCTGTGCAGGATGAGAACCTTGGCTGAGTTGCAACATATTGGCATCGACAGGGGGGTGATGAATATAGTCCAGTGCTTGTTTTAGGGCATAGCCATTGGTGAATTTTTCCGGCAATAATTCAGGTAAGTCATCACTATATAACTGTAGTGCTTGTTTGACATATTCACGCAGTTTGGACTGCGTTAAGCCTTCGGTTGCGGGGTAAATCGCAGTGAGTTGGGTTTGTGGTAAAGGCGTGTGTTCAGTAATCACCTGTAGTTCAGGATGATACATTTCTAAGCCACGAGCACCAACACGGACTTCACCAAAAATCCGTAAACGATTGCCCGGTTTTACCCGATCAGTAATGCCTTTGTAGATATGGTAAAAACGTAAAGTAACTTTGCCATAGTCGTCATCCAGTAGGGCGGCCATCGATTTACGCTTACCGGGTGGGAAGTCGATACTTTTGACTGTACCTTCCAGTAAATAACTTCGACCCACGGTCAATTGGTTCATGGGGATGATCGTGCTACGATCTTCATAGTCGCGTGGCAGATGAAACAAAAGATCATCTGTCGTGAAAATATTTAGTTTTTCAAGTAAAGCAGCGGCGGCATTGCCAACCCCTTGCAATTGATGGACGGCAGCCATGTCCCCTCAACTTCGGTTTATATGATCTAAATGGATCAGTTCTGAGAATAGGTCGTTTGATGCATATTCTATTTATCGGTTATGGTAAAACATCGCAACGTGTTGCTAAACAATTATTTCAGCAAGGTCACCAAATTACCACAGTGAGTCGTAGTGCGAAAGAGGATGATTTTGCAGAACATTTAATCCAAGATGTTCACCAACTGGATTTATCGCAGGTTCAACCGATTGATGCTGTCTATGTTCTTTTGGCTCCTGCACGTCATGCTCAATTCAATGCTGTGGATGCTTATCGATACACTTATGTCGATTCTGTACAGCCGATTGTTCAAGCATTAGCAAGTCATCCAATACAACGTTTAATCGTGGTGTCGTCCACTCGTGTCTATGGTGAGCATGCGGGGGAGCGCATTGATGATGACACTGTGCCACAACCGATCGATGAGCAGGGGATGTTGTTACGCGAAATGGAGCATCGCTACTCACAAGCATTTCCTACTGAATGCGTGATCGTACGTCCATCTGGGATTTATGGCACATCGACAGCGCGAATGCGTAAACTAGCAGAAACGACTAATCGCTATCCCAATATCCATTGGTCCAATCGAATACATATCGAAGATTTGGCAAATTTTCTGTGTCATCTACTCCACGTGGAACATCCTGAAAAATCATATATTTGTACTAATAACCAACCTCAACCTTTGCATGAGCGAATCTTGGATTTGCAAAGAGCTATGCATTTACCCGAATTGGTTTTAGAGAGCGAAGCAGAAACAGGGAAAAAGATTTATGCAACGCGGATGACGAAGAGTGGTTTTAAGTTAGCGCACGATTGATTGTGATGTGCAGTGTAAAATTGTCGTGACGTATAAAATTCAGTGCAGCTTTGTGAGTATTAAAAGAAATTCTATAAATGAATAAGATAGGTCTTTTACAACATGTATTGTTCAAATTTTCGAATGGATCTCAAAGGATAAAATTTAAATAATGACAAAATCATTTGCTGAACTTACTCAGAATTTACCCCATAGACCGATTTTGGAAAAAGCTTTGAGTTATTTTGAGAATTTACCAAAGATCGCGATTGATTGTGGTTGTGGTGCAGGAAATGAATCATCATTTCTACTCCGTCATCATTTTAAAGTATATGCATTTGATCCATCTGTTGACACTAAAAATATCTGTCTAAGTAAATTTAAAGACAATAAGAATTTTTTATTTTCTAATCAGGCCTTTGAAGACTATAGCTTTCCTAAAGCTAGTTTAATTATTGCTTTATTCAGTTTATTTTTTTGTTCTACGGATTCGCTTGAAAGTGTTTTAAAGAAAATGAAGGAATCCTTAAGTGAGCAAGGCATCTTACTCATACAACTGTTAGGGAAAGATGATGATTGGGTAAATAATTTTTCTGAAAAATTTATAGGTTTTGAACAGGAAGAACTTAAACAATTGTTTGATGCGGACTTTGATATTATTTATATCAATGAATTTAAAGGCAATAAACCGCTAGCCAATGGAACTCCAAAATTTTGGAATGTACATACCTTAATTTAAAAAAAAATATTAAATACTTTTGTATAGTCCAAAAAAAAGAGACAAGCTTTTTACAACTTGTCCCTGATTTTGCTCATCTTCTTCCGCTTTTATGGCGAAAAAATCAGAACGGTTTATTTCTTCTTACGTTTCAAGCGTTTTTTGGCTTGTTCCGCAGCCACTTTATCTAGTGCTTCTTTTAATTCTTCATCACTAAAGGTCGTAATGTGTTGCAACATTTGGAGTGTCACATCATCCAAAACGAGGTTGGCATATTGCGCAACATTTTGGAAATTTTCATCAAACACAATGGCATTGTTTTCATTGGTGCTGATATAACCTTGTTGGGTTAAGACTTTAATAAAGCTTTGGAATAAGGCCTTATCAAAGAACTCAGGCGAGTTAAATTCATACAACACAGACAGACGTTGACCAACCAAGTGGCTGAGTTCTTCAACCTGACGCGTCGAGATATTACCCGAACCACGTTGTGTGATTAAAGCCAAAGTCATGTAGTAACGCTCTAGACTTTGCATCACGGGTGCAGCCAAGACCACTAACTGATTGTGCTGCTCTGAGTTAGGCGCAGGGGAGATCAGGTTGCCTTCAGCATCTTCAGAAATTAGCTTGGCTTTGATCAGTACTTCTGCATACGCACAGATCTGATCTTTAAGCTCTTCATCATTCCATTTGAGGAATAACTCAGCTTTTAAGAACGGATACAGTGTACGAATGACATTAATCAAATCACCACGGCGAATAGAACCATTATGTTCAACTAAAGCGGCAATGAGTGATGGCAAAATAAATGCGTGCAGGATGTTGTTACGGAAGTAGGTTAACAGCACCGCTTGATTATCAGCAATGGCAATAATATCGCCAAGGACATGATTAACACGTTTAATCAGCTTGAGTTTCAAGCCATAAGCAATGATTTCTTTACCCGATAGCGGTGTCACTTGCATGCGTTCATCGTAAGGTAAGGCATTTAAAAGATCGCGATAGGTATCTAACTGCTTAATGCAAATCTCTTCATCTAAAGTATGTTTAGATGTTGCCAATAAAATCAGTGAAAGCAATGAAACTGGGTTCACCACTGCTGCACGGTTAATATTTTCTAAAATCACGTGTGCAGAACTGTTAATGGCATCCGAAACTTCTGGCGGAATTGGGTCGTCATTTTTCTCGATTTTGATGTTGCTTGCATTATGCTGTTTCAACATATCATCAAGGAAAACCGGCTCACCAAAGTTCAAATGCACTTTACCGAAAATACGTTCGATCTTACGCAGAGTTTTCATAATCCCGATGATCGATTCGCCCTCTTTCGGCTTACCATTCATTTCGCCAACGTAGGTCGCACCTTCCATTAAACGCTCATAACCAATATAGGTCGGTAAGAACACGATCGGTTTGGCTGGATTACGTAAATGACCATGGACAGTCATGGCGAGCATGCCGGTCTTCGGTGGTAATAAACGACCAGTACGTGAACGACCCCCTTCGATGAAGTATTCAAGCGGCGTATTACGCGCCAAAATACTGTAGAGGTATTCTTTAAATACGGTGGTGTAGAGACCATTGCCACGGAATGAACGACGAATAAAGAACGCGCCGCCGCCACGTAAAATTTGCCCGACAAATGGCATGTTTAAGTTATCGCCCGCAGCAATGTACGGCACCATCAAGCCACGTTTATAGATCACATAAGACAATAATAAATAGTCGATATGGCTACGATGACATGGGGTGTAAATGATCTCGTAGTCTTTGGCTAGTTCACGAACGGTACTGAAGTTATGTACTTCGACGCCATCATAAAGCTGTGTCCATAGGCGAGTCAGGGCTAAGTCAGCAAAACGTACTGTTGATGCAGAATAGTCAGAAACGATTTCATTTAAATAACCAATCGCACGACGTTCAGCTTCAACCATGCTGATTTTACTGCGAATGCTTTCACGACGAATCGCATCTTGCACATCCGTAGATTTGATCAGGCCGTGCATCACATTACGACGGTCAGATAAATCCGGCCCCAAAACTACTTCACGCTGTGCATCTAAATAATCATTCAGTGTGCTGACAATATAAGTCGCAGGTGACAAGTTTGGATGTGTAGTTTTGGCATATTCAACCAAACGACGCAAAGACTGTGGCTCATGGAATTCGAGGTACGATTGACGACCGTGCAAACCAATATTCACCAACTGCTTCACTTTGCTTGGTGTAGACCATGTATCGGTAAATAATAATTTAAACCAAGAATCTTCTTTATCGGGTTCACGACCCCACAGCACGGTTACAGGAACGAGCTCAACATCCGCATCAGGATTTTTTTCCAAAACCTCAATTAAACGTAATAAACGAGGTGGAAATGCATGTGGCGGTGGATTGAGTAAGTTGTCTTCATCATGATGTTGTAAAAACACCACAGATGCTTTTTCTGTTTGCGTACCCACAGTCATTGGGTCGAGTGCAGGGTGTAGCTTTAAACGACGGGTTTCACCATCGACAATTAAAGCATTACTCCGTGAATGATTTTGCAGAACGTAGCAGGTAATTTTCGTTGTCTGTACGCCGGTATTTGTATCGGTTTCAGTCACTACAGGTTCTACAGGGACTTCACCTAAAACATGCGGTGTTACCACAAGGTCAAGCAGTTTACTCGAAAGCTTTCGATACATCTGACCAAAGCCGCTCTTGGACATACAAACTCCTACTTTTCATGACCAAACCACAGAGATTCTGAGAGGAATCTATTCTGCGTAATTGTACTTAAAAACTGTATGTCATTTTCTGACAAATTGCATAGATATTGTAAGATTTTATCGTTAAAAAACGTATTTTTAGCAGTTATATTGCATCAGCAAGGTGACAGATCAGTCAGCGAATCTTTAGGGTTTTAGTCTGGATTTATGGCAAAATGGAAAATATATTTAAACATCTGTTGATGTTGCCTGCGTTAGCTTAATCCCGAATGATAGATAGGTTTGTTATGAATGCCTTAACACAAGAGTTGGTTGATTTACTCAGCCTTGAAAAATTAGAAGAAAATATTTTTCGTGGGCAAAGCCGAAATTTGGTCGGGAAACGTGTCTTTGGCGGACAGGTTTTAGGTCAGGCGCTACGTGCGGCATCTTATACGACAGATCGACCTGCTCATTCTTTACATGCCTATTTCTTATTTGGCGGTGATATCAATGCACCAATCATTTATGAAGTGGATCGTATTCGCGATGGACGCAGTTTTGTGAGTCGTCAGGTTCGTGCGATTCAACATGGTAAAACCATTTTTATGTGTATGGTGTCATTTGCAGAGCAAGAAGACGGGTTGAACTACCAAGTTGCAGAGCCAGAATATCCAGCCGTCGAAGATTTAAAATCTGAAGCAGAGCTGAAACGAATGATGGTGGAGTTTGTCCCTGAAAACGTCCGTGCGTCTTTTATGCGCGACCGTCACGTAGAAATTCGCCCGATTGATCCACAAAACCCGTACCAACCGCAGCCTGCTGCGCCATCGTATGCACACTATATTCGTACCCATGACACGATTGCTGCCGATGTTGATGACATCTCTTTACATCAGGCCATTGCAGCATTCTATTCAGACTTTACATTGATGACGACTGCACTACGTCCACATGGTTTAAGTTATTTATCACCAAGTTTACAGTGTGCGAGTATTGATCATGCCATGTATTTCCATAAGCCATTCCGTGTAGATGAATGGATGCTTTATGACATGGATGCCACCGTCAGTGCCAGTTCACGTGGTCTAAATTTTGGTCGCATGTGGCAAAACGGTGAGTTGGTCTGTAGTACGACACAAGAAGGCTTGATTCGTTTACGTGAAATTGAAACCCAATAAGCTTTGAGCACTATGTGTTAAGTCGTGCATGTTAAATACTCAAAAAACCGAATCTTCTGATTCGGTTTTTTATATCCGTCAATTTTTGATATGAAGCTACTTGCGGAATGGAGTTATCTAGTTAGGGGTACTGTACAAGTTGAATGGAGCTGAATTCATGCTTTGCAGAATTGTAGCAGTACATGTGACAAAAAATTCCTCGATTCCCGGTGGGTCGCATGGCATAGTGCCTGAATAAAGGATGATTAATGCAAGGCACAATGAGCTTAAATACGCAGATTTTAATTGCCGCAATATTGGGTGTGGCATTTGGGTTTTTATTAATTCAGTTTCCAGAGACGCAGTTTTTATCCGCCAGCCTGTATGGCTTGGGGATTGCCAGTAGTATTTTTATTGGCTTGCTGAAAATGATCTTGGTTCCGCTGATCTTTAGTTCGATTGTGGTGGGGGTATCGAATTTACAAGCGGGTGGTCAGCTGAGTCGAACGTGGAAAATTACCTTAGCGTGCTGTGTCACCACCACGACTTTGGCACTGATCTTGGGTCTAGCATGTGCGCATATTTTTAAAGTTGGGCAGGGCGTGGACATCGTCATGTTCCAAGATGTAATGCAACAGCATCAGAGTCCTGACACCCTCACAGCAGGTTCATTCTTTACCAATTTTATTCAAAATACACTGATCAATCCGTTTAAAGCCTTTAGTGATGGCAATGTACTCGCTGTCGTGGTGTTTTCACTATTTCTCGGTGTGGCCTTGGTCAAAGGCGGTGAAAAGTTCCGAAGCGTGAGAAAGCTCAGTCAGCAATTTTTTGACATCATGATGATGATCATTGGCTGGGTGATGAAGCTTGCACCGATTGGTATTTTCGCATTATTGGCTAAATTGATTGCTACAGAAGATATTTCGGTGTTGAGTCGCCTCGCGGAGTTTGCTGCCGTAGTCACAGGGACCACGATTTTCCATGGTGCAGTGGTGTTACCTCTGTTGCTTTGGGTCTTTGGCAAAATGAGTCCTCTGACATTTTTTAGAGGAACACGAGCTGCCTTAATCACTGCTTTTGCAACCAGTTCAAGTTCAGCAACGATGCCACTGTCGATGAAATGTGCGCAGGAAAATTTAGGTGTACGTCCTCAAACGGCAGGCTTTGTAATTCCATTGGGCACGCAGTTGAATATGGATGGTACAGCGCTATATGAAGCTGCCGCGGCATTATTTATTGCCAACTTGATGGGTTTAGATTTAACCTTGGGGCAGCAGTTAATTGTCTGTGCAACCGCCATGATTGCGTCACTCGGCGCACCGGGTATTCCAAGCGCTGGAATGGTGACGATGATTATGGTTTTACAATCAGTCGGACTCCCTGCAGAAGCGATTGCGATTTTACTGCCGATAGATCGACTCTTAGATACGGTACGGACTGTGGTGAATGTACAGGGTGATATGATGATTAGCGTGGTGGTTGATCGTCATACGCGAGATGTAGATGAACCAGCGTTGTCGAATTAAGCAGATAAAGAGCTAAAATGTGGGTTGTAGATGATCTCCCATAGATGCCCATCTAAGTCTTGAAAATAGCCTGCATAACCACCGTAAAACGTGGGCTGTGCGGGCTTAATTGTCTTTGCACCAGCGCGTTGGGCTTGTTGCATGATTTGATCGACGGCTGCAGGACTGTTGAAGTTATGTCCGAGAGACATTTGAGTTGGACAAACCGCTGATGTACTGATTCCGGTGTCATGACTAAGGCTATCTTGCGGCCAGAGTGCAAGCTTTAAACCGTGTTGTAAATCAAAAAATGCCACAGCGCCATGTTCAAATTTAGTCCCAATAATCCCTGCGCTATTTAGACCTAAACCCTCCTGATAAAACGCAAATGCAGCATGTAAATCATTCACGGCCAGTGTAATGACGGAGATGTGAGCGTGCATGGAGATGCTCCTGAACGATGTATTTTTATTTTAGGATGAGGCTGAATATAAATGCATTTTAAAGAGAATAGGGAGTTCGGAAGAACTGTACTTTAAACATCGAACTTATGACGACCCTATTCATCTTAAGTTTGTTGATTGCTCAATAAAAAAATAGAGCGAAATGGATGTGAGCACTAAAAAGCAGGGCGAACCCTGCTTAATACAGATTTTAAATGGTGTTTATGCAACTTTCAGTGCGACACGTTTTGCAGCAGGAGAGTTGTCGAGGTATGCAATCGCATCTTCAGTTTTTGCTTCATGTACAGGATCGTACCAAGGCATTAAATACCCCAATTGCTGTGACACTAACCAAAGTGGATGTGGCAATAAGCGATTGTCTTTTTGCGCGATACGCGCCCATTCACGCCAAATCCACGGTTTATATACGGCAGGTTTAATCGATGCATAGCGCGAGTCTTGCTGCATGATATGTGCTGCACCATCGACCCATAGACCAAGTACGGCAGCAATCACAATCACACTTTGATAATAGCGAGAAATATAGCCCCCACCAAGATGACGATACAAATCAAAGGCCACGGTACGATGCTCTATTTCTTCTGCACCATGCCATTTTACTAGATCGAGCATATTCGGATCAGCACCGAGGCGTTCCCACTCTTTATTATATAAAGCATATTTGCCTAGTACACAGGTCATGTGTTCAACCGTTGCAATCACCCCTAAACGAAAGAGATCCCATTGATGATCTAAAGCTTTGGGTACGTTGAGCCCTAAAGGTTGGTCTGCAAGCAGTTTGCCAAAGAGAAAATCCATGATTTCAAGGTTGCGTTTAATGCTGATATTGCGCTGAGACAGATATTCTTTATTGGCAGAGTTATGCGCCTGAGCATGCATGGCTTCTTGGCGGATAAATGCTTTAACGTCCTCTGCTAATTTTTCATCTCTAATTTGTGGCAATACTTTGTTATACAGACGGCAAAACCAAAATTCACCTGCCGGTAAGATCATATTAATTTCATTAATAAAATAGCTGACAAAAGGTTGGTTAGGCACCCAGTCAACTTGAGTATCTTGCCACTCAAATTTCACTTTACGTGGCTTAATTTTATATTCGATTGATGATCCAAGTTTTGTGTTTCTCAAGCGGGAGAGTAATTTCATGACCTATCCTTGTTTTTATGTGATCGAGTGCACATCTGATGTATTCAGTATCCAAAAAAAATCCTGCATTGTGATTAGCAATACAGGACATTTCATTATCTTCAGATGATACTTTTTGTCAGACAATCATCCTTGCGCTGACTTTAAAAATAATGGATTAGTGGTCTGATTTTTTGTCTTCAGCTTGGGGTAAATCTTCAGATGTAGTGTGGAAGTCATTGAATGCTTCCGCGTCCGTATCGATTTCAATATCATCTTCCGATGCTTCAGGTATGCTGTCGAGATCAAACTCTGTGGATTGTTCTAGAGTGAAGTTGAGACGACCCGCCATGACACTCGCTAACTCTTCTAAACCTTGTTTATTCAATGATGAGAACAATTGGATAGAGAAGTTAAGCTTCATTTTTTTCAATGCCGCTTTCACTTCTTGTAGTGCTTTAGAGGCTGGGCCACGGTTTAATTTATCTGATTTGGTGAGCAGTACATGCACGAACAATTTACGTGAATGTGCCCATTCCAACATCATGACGTCAAAATGTTGTAGTGGATGACGGATATCCATCAACAGCACAAGACCTTGTAAACTTTCACGGTGTATCAGATAGTTTTCTAACTCTTTTTGCCACACGATTTTCATCGCTTCAGGTACAGCGGCATAGCCATAACCCGGTAAGTCGACCAAACGTTGATCAGGATTTCCTAGACTGAAAAAGTTGATCATTTGGGTACGACCCGGTTTTTTCGACGCACGAGCCAATTGTTTTTGGTTGGTGAGCGCATTAATGGCACTTGACTTACCCGCATTTGAGCGGCCAGCAAAGGCAATTTCATAGCCGGTATCTTCAACGCAGAGGTTGAGTTTAGGCGCACTCATTAAGAACTCAGCTTTGCGTAGCCAGTTGAGCGAGCGCACAGCATATTCAGTAATCGCAGAGTCTACTTTTTTCTCGTAAGTAATCTTTTGCTTCGGCGCATTGGCCGCTTTACTGTTTCGTGATTTTCCTCTGTGCTGATGCATAACCCAACTTCAATAACTGATTTAACAACACGCATTATAAAGGAAGTCGGGCAGGCAAGCGAATTTTGTCGCAGGCAAAGTGAAATTAGAGATTGATCATTTGAATTGGAGATTGTGTTGTAAATTTAGATGCGCTGCTTGGTTGTAAGACGTCAGCAAGTTTGTACTGATCGAGACTTTGATAAAACTGTTCTAAAGCTTGGTCTAAGATGCTTTTTAAACCACACTGACTGCGCAGTACGCAGGGTGGGTCGTTACATTCAACAATCTGGTGATTACCTTGCAAAATTCGCACAATTTGACCGAGTTGAGCGTCAAGTGCTTCAGGGTTTAGACGAATACCGCCACCTTTGCCGCGGCTGGTGATTAACCAGTTTTGCTTTGCCATAAAATGCACAATTTTCACCAAGTGATTACGCGAAACGTGCAGGTCTTCTGCAATTTCAGCAATGTTATAAGGCACATCACGAGGACGTGCGATATAGAGCAAAATGCGTAATGCATAATCGGTGAATTTATTGAGTTGCATGATAATACTGTGAGTCTGAGAGAAATAAATAAGGGCTAGTCTAGCATAACTAAACTAACCCTTTGTATTTCAGGTGAATAGCTTAGTTAGTGTTTTACACCACCAGTGCCGAAAGCTTCGCTGTGAATATTGCTAGCAGGAATACCACGAGCAATTAAAGCTTTCTGTTGTTCAGCCATAAATGGCATTGGACCGCAAAGGTAATAATCCGCATTGATCGGTAACAGTGCAGTATCCATGCTGCCTAAGTCTAGACGACCAGCAGCATCATAATCTTCACCTAATTTATCATTAGCATGAGGGAACTCATACGCTGTAAAAGTGCTAAGACGTGGGTATTTTGCTTCCAAATCCTGAATGTGTTTATGCATTGCATGCACTTGTTTGCTACGGCAGGCATGGATAAAGGTTACAGGTTGTGGCATGTCTAAAGTCACCAACTGATTCAGCATCGCAATCATTGGTGTTAGACCTACACCACCACTGATAAAGACATTGCGTTTTTGTGAATCAATCAGGAAGAAATTACCTGTTGGTGCAGACACTTCGATTTCTGAACCGATCTCCAAGCCATGCAGTGTATTTGATACCCAACCTGGAACCAAGTCACCTTTCTGATCTTCACGTTTTACAGAGATACGTAAGTAGTTGTCTTGTGGGCTGGTAGACAATGTATATTGACGTGGTTGTTTTAGACCCAGCTCATCGACCAATACACGTACAGAGATGTACTGACCTGCTTCATATTTTGGTAAATCACCACCATCAGAAGGCTCAAGGTAGAATGAGGTGATTTCATCACTTTCAGCCACTTTTTTCGCGATTTTGAAATTACGCCAACCTAACCAACTGCCTTTAGTTTGCTGATGTTGCTCATAAATCGCTTTTTCAGTGCTGATAAACAAGTCTGCCAATTGTCCATATGCTGCTGCCCAAGCTGCAATCAGTGGATCTTCCATTGAAATGCTTAATACTTCACTGATCGAGTGCAGCAAATTTTCGCCGACAATATTATAGTCTGGCGCTTGAATGTTAAGACTCACATGTTTATGCGCAATTAATTCTACAACTGGTAAAAGTACAGATGGGTCCTCAATATTTTCAGCATAAGCCAATACAGCACCCGCCAAGGCTTGTGCCTGAGCACCGCTGCGCTGATGTCCCATGTTAAAGGTTTCTTTGAGGTCAGGGTTATTGCCCAACATACGATTATAGAAGTAACCAGTCAGCGCGACACCATTTTCACGTAGAACAGGAACAGTAGCTTTTACTAGGTCAATTTGCTGCGGAGTCATAGCTGATCTCTCATGGCTGTTATTTATAAGATGTATTTAAAATACATATTTAAAAATGCATTTGCAATATGTCCCATTGATAAAACCATAAAAAAAATATGGGATATTAAAATATCCCATAAATTAAGCATAGATAATCGAAATGGCGAATTATTTTTTACCAAACAGTGAACCTAGCAAACCGCGTACGATTTTCTGACCTGTCGACCCGCCCAAGCTGCGTGCAGCACTTTTTGCAAAAGTTCCTACCGTGTCTTGAATCAGTTTTTCACGTTGTTTGGCTGCACGCTCAGCTTCTTTTTGTTGTTCGCGCGCAAGGCGTTCTTGTTCACGTGCTTGCTGTTTGGCGAGTGCATCTGCTTCTTTGGCTTGTTGTTTGGCCAACGCTTCTTGTTCTTTGGCTTCTATTTTATCTTGTTCCGCTTGGACGGCTTGTTGTTGGCGCTCCGCCACTTTATTTTGCAAAAGTTCATAGGCACTTTCACGGTCTGCTTCGGTGTCATACACACCTGCAACAACGCTATTTGCCATGAGTGCTTTGCGTTCTTCTACAGCAATTGGACTAAATGAAGAATAGGGTGGCATCACCCAAGCACGTTCAACGATTTGGGGTGTGCCTTGCTCATCTAGACAGCTAATTAATGCTTCACCTACAGCCAGTTCCGTAATCACTTGATCGACTTTAAACGCAGGATTGGCTCGAAAAGTATCTGCTGCCGTCTTAACAGCTTTCTGATCTTTCGGGGTAAATGCACGTAGCGCATGCTGAACGCGGTTACCCAGTTGGCCTAAAACACTCTCAGGTAGGTCAAGTGGGTTTTGCGTTACAAAGTAAATGCCGACCCCTTTAGAGCGAATTAGACGTACCACTTGTTCAATTTTTTCTTGTAAAGCAGGGCTGGCATTATCAAACAATAAATGCGCTTCATCAAAGAAGAACACCAGTTTGGGTTTATCCATATCTCCAACTTCGGGCAATTGTTCAAACAGTTCTGACAGCATCCAAAGTAAGAAAGTTGCATAGAGCTTAGGGGTATTCATTAACTTGTTGGCGGCGAGCAGGTTGATGTTGCCACGACCTTGTGCATCCGTTTGAATGAAATCCATGATATTGAGCGCAGGCTCACCAAAGAACTTGTCACCACCTTGATCGGCCAATGCGAGTAAATTACGTTGAATCGCACCTAAACTTGCAGGCGATAAATTGCCATATTCATTTTTAAATTCGGCTGCATGTTCACTGACGTAGCTAATCATGGCTTTTAAGTCTTTAAAGTCGATGAGCAATAAGCCCTGATCATCGGCAATACGAAAGACCGCAGATAGCACACCTTCTTGGGTGTCGTTTAAATTCAGAATTCGGGCAAGGAGCAGTGGACCAATTTCAGAAATGGTGGTGCGAATGGGGTGTCCTTGTTCACCAAACAAATCCCAAAACACCACTGGGGAGGCAGCAAAAGGAATGCTCTCGATATTTAAACTTTTAATTCGTTCGTCAAACTTAGGATTGCTTTCACCTGCTTTGGCAAGGCTAGAAACATCCCCTTTGGCATCAGCTAAAAATACAGGTACACCCAGCCGAGAAAAACTTTCTGCCAACACCTTCAACGTCACCGTCTTACCAGTACCTGTGGCCCCAGCAATCAAACCATGGCGGTTTGCAAATTGTGAATGAAGCACCACATCCTGTGTGGTGTCTTGTGTTTTTTTGCCAATAATTATTGGTGTACCCATAGATGTTCCTGTATTTATTCGAGTTGCTGTTTATTTAAATGTTGTAGTGCGTTTTCTATATCTTGTATTAAATCTGCAGGATGTTCTAGTCCTATACAAAAGCGAACAAGTAAGCCAGCTTGAATGTGTGAATGTTCGAGTATACGCATATCTTTTAAGTTATATAGCATGACTAAACTGACTGGACCACCCCAGCTAAAACCGAGCTTAAATAGTTTCAGCGCATCGCAAAAGCGGCGTACATCTTGCAAGCTATATTTTTCATTAAATACCACGCTGACCAAGCCGGCACTGTGTTGTTCTGTACAAATTTCTTTCCAATACTGATGTCCTGCGGAAGCTTCATCAGCAGGATGTAAAACCTGTACAAATGCTGGTTGCTGTTTTAGCCAATTTAATAAAGTTAAAGCACTTTGTGACTGGTGTTCATAGCGCAGGCGCATAGAAGCCAGACTGCGTTGTACTTGCGCGGCGTCATCACCAGAGATACTAATGCCTTGAATGGCGTGCGCACGAAACAGTTTGTGATGAAGCTTTTTATCTCGTGTAATTACCGAACCCATCAAAATATCCCCGCCGCCACTTGGGTATTTGGTCAAGGCATGCACACTGATATCGACACCCAGGTGCTCAGCACTAAAATCAAAAGCATTAAAGGCAAGTCCTGCGCCCCACGTATTGTCCAGTGCAGTGAGAATGTTCTGCGCTTGAGCTTTTTTGACCAAGCCGACTAAATCTGGAAACTCTAAAGTGACAGAACCCGCCGCTTCTAACCAGATAAGCTTGGCTTGCGCTGAAGGGCTAAATGAATCGACATTAATAGGGTTATAAACTTTGACCACGATGCCATAGCGGGTTTCTAAATTGCGTAAATGGTCCATATTTGGGCCATAGATATTATCTGCGACCCACACTTCATCCCCTTGACTTAAAAAACATGAATTGACCAAATTAATTGCAGATAAACCGCTTGGTGCGAGTAAGTGATACAAGCCACCTTCAATCTGAGCAATCTGATCGCCTAGGGTAAATGTAGTGGGTGTGCCATGTGTGCCATAGCTATAGTCATAATCATCAGTCCAATGGCGATTAAAAAGCGCATCTGTATTTTCGAAAATTATAGTGGATGCACGAAACAGGGGAGGTTGAATACTATTGATGTATTGCGGTGCCTTTCTTGGTGCATGAATGAGTTCAGTTTGAGGATTCTTTTTCACGTGGCGCTCTGAAATGATCAAAATAATAATGAATGTTCAAAAGAATACGACTAAAACGCATGGATTTACGATGCTTTTGTATAGAAAATTAAGTGAAAAGCAAAGTTGGCTTCATTCTTGCAAAACCGATATCAGAGCAACAACAATAGGTTTAGCGCATGAAGTCGCATTTAAAAGTACATTATTTTCAGCATATTGCTGGCGAAGGGTTCGGCAGCTGTTATGAATTTTTAAAACAGCATCAGGCTCAAATTACGGCCACAGAATTCTTTGCATTACCTGTCGATCAAGCCTTGGATCTCGAGGCTTTGCCGCATGTTGAAGATGTCGATTTACTTATCATTATGGGTGGCACCATGAGCGTAAATGATGAGGCAAATTTCCCATGGTTAAAAATAGAAAAGCGTTGGCTGCGACGCTATTTAGCCCTCGGTAAACCCGCAATCGGGCTTTGTTTAGGTGGGCAATTGATTGCTAATGCTTTGGGTGGTGCGGTGAGTCGAAATGCACAACAAGAATTGGGTTGGACGACCATCCGTAAGGTCGCTAACGTACCGCATGGCTGTTTCAAACTACCGGAAGAGTTTAAAGTCATGCAGTGGCACAGTGAAACATTTGAAATTCCCAAAGGAGCGGTACTACTGGCGGAAAATGATGCATGTCGTAATCAAATGTATCAAATTGGACAAAATGTTTTGGGCTTTCAGTTTCATCCTGAAATTACCCCTGAAGTACTCGATTTATTTTTGGAAAATGATGAAGAGTTGGCATTTTTTTCAGGAACACATGTACAGCCAGTACATGATCTGCGGAAAAGCGCAAAAAACAAATTTATTGAGGGAAATCAAATACTAAACCAAGCAATAGAGTATGTATTAAGAAAAAATGCCTGTTGATTAAAAGTTAAGCAATTGATCTTGCATAAAAAATGAAAAATATAAGAAAAACAGCAAAAGAGATTTGCTTATGCATTAAACAATAGCTATAATGGGCAACCCTTTGATGAAGGGGGTTGGCTACGAATAAAGTAGTTAACATCGTGACAGTCGCGGCATCGATCGTGACCTTAGTGATATTTCACTGCTCTTGACACTTGCCTCTTTCAAAGTGGGGTGAGATGCGTCAAGGGTGATTCTTTATATATTTGGCTTGGAGTTAACTGGTATGTCTAACCAGAGAATTCGTATCCGTCTTAAGTCTTTTGATCACCGTTTAATTGATCAATCAGCTCAAGAAATCGTAGAAACAGCAAAACGTACTGGCGCACAAGTTTGTGGTCCAATCCCGATGCCTACACGTATCGAACGTTTTAACGTTTTAACATCACCACACGTTAACAAAGATGCGCGTGACCAATACGAGATCCGCACTTACAAACGTTTGATCGACATCGTTCAACCTACAGATAAAACTGTTGATGCATTGATGAAGTTAGATCTTGCAGCTGGTGTTGATGTTCAGATCGCTTTGGGTTAAGGCTTTCGGTTAATTAACGCTCTAAGTTAATTAGGCCGCTTTTTTAGAGGTTTATGCACATGGCTATTGGTTTAGTCGGTCGCAAGTGCGGTATGACACGTATCTTTACAGATGCTGGTGTTTCTGTACCTGTAACAGTGATTGAGGTTGATCCTAACCGCATCACACAAATCAAAACGCTTGAAACTGATGGTTATCAAGCGATTCAAATCACTACTGGTGAACGTCGCGAATCTCGCGTAACTAACGCTCAGAAAGGTCACTTTGCGAAAGCTGGTGTTGCTGCTGGTCGTCTAGTTCAAGAATTTCGCGCTACAGAAGCTGATCTTGAAGGTCGTGAAGTTGGCGGAACTATCGGTGTGGATGTGTTCACAGTGGGTCAAATTGTTGACGTTACTGGTACATCTAAAGGTAAAGGTTTCCAAGGTGGTGTTAAACGTTGGAACTTCCGTACTCAAGACGCTACACATGGTAACTCTGTATCTCACCGTGTTATCGGTTCTACAGGTCAAAACCAGACTCCTGGTCGCGTGTTCAAAGGCAAAAAAATGCCTGGTCACTTAGGTGCTGAACGTGTAACTACACAGGGTCTTGAAATCGTTGCTATCGACGCAGAACGTTCAGTTCTAGTTGTTAAAGGCGCGGTTCCTGGTGCTACTGGTGGCGACGTTACTGTTCGTCCTACTATCAAGGCCTGAGGGGAAATAACGTGAATTTAAATACTGTTTCCGGCTCTGCTGTTGAGTTATCTGAAGTTGCGTTTGGTCGTGATTTTAACGAAGCTCTTGTACACCAAGTTGTTACAGCTTACTTAGCTGGTGGTCGTCAAGGTTCTAAAGCGCAAAAATCACGTGCTGACGTTTCTGGCGGTGGTAAAAAACCTTTCCGTCAAAAAGGTACTGG
The DNA here is from genome assembly GCF_013419925.1 of Acinetobacter sp. YH12045. Taxonomy (NCBI): domain Bacteria; kingdom Pseudomonadati; phylum Pseudomonadota; class Gammaproteobacteria; order Moraxellales; family Moraxellaceae; genus Acinetobacter; species Acinetobacter sp. YH12045. The sequence goes on from NZ_VOZE01000005.1 coordinate 243,088, forward strand.
CCGCGCTCGTGCTGGTTCTATTCGTAGCCCAATCTGGGTTGGCGGTGGTAAAACTTTTGCTGCTCGTCCACAAGACTGGTCTCAAAAAGTAAACCGTAAAATGTATCGCGGTGCTATGCAATGCATCCTGGCTGAGCTTGTTCGTCAAGATCGCCTTGTTTTAGTTGAAGAGATTGCTGTTGCAGCTCCAAAAACTAAAGAATTGCTTGCAAAACTTAACGACTTGAATGCACCTCGTGCATTAATCGTTACAGATGCTGTTGATGAGAACTTGTATCTTGCTGCTCGCAACATTCCACACGTTGATGTGGTTGATGCTGCTGCAATCGATCCTGTTAGCTTGATCGCGTTCGATAAAGTTGTTATGTCTGTTGCTGCTGCTAAGAAAATTGAGGTAGAACTCGGATGAACAACGAACGTATCTATCAAGTCCTACAAGGACCTGTATTCTCAGAAAAAGCACAAGTTTTAGGCGAAACTGCTGGTGTTCAAGTGTTCAAAGTTGCACTAGATGCAAACAAACTTGAAATCAAAAAAGCTGTTGAGCAACTATTTGGTGTTCAAGTTGTTAAAGTTAACACAACGATCACTAAAGGTAAGACTAAACGCTTTGGTAAAACATTAGGACGTCGTTCTGATGTTAAAAAAGCATACGTCACCCTGAAAGCTGGCCAAGATGTTGAAATGGCTGACTTGGGCGATACCGCTGAAAACGCAGCGGAATAAGGACGAAAATTATGCCGATTCAAAAATGTAAGCCAACGTCTCCAGGACGTCGCTTTGTAGAGAAAGTGGTTCATAACCACCTTCACAAAGGCGCGCCATATGCTCCGTTGGTTGAAGCTAAAAAACGTACTGGCGGTCGTAATAACAACGGTCACATTACAACTCGTCACGTTGGTGGTGGTCATAAACAGCACTACCGTATCGTAGACTTCAAACGTAACAAAGACAGCATCCCTGCTGTAGTTGAGCGTATTGAATACGATCCAAACCGTACAGCTCATATTGCTTTATTGAAATATGCTGACGGTGAACGTCGCTATATTATTGCACCTAAAGGCCTTCGCGCTGGTGATCAAGTTCAATCTGGTAACGATGCTCCAATCCGTCCAGGTAACTGCTTACCACTTCGCAACATGCCTATCGGTTCTACTCTTCACAACATCGAGCTTAAAATCGGTAAAGGCGCACAATTAGTACGTTCTGCTGGTACATCTGCTCAATTGTTGGGTCGTGACGGTTCTTACGCTATCATTCGTCTTCGTTCAGGCGAAATGCGTAAAGTACACGTTGAATGCCGTGCTGTGTTAGGTGAAGTTTCTAACTCAGAAAGCAACCTTCGTTCACTTGGTAAAGCAGGTGCATCACGCTGGCGTGGCGTTCGTCCTACCGTACGTGGTATGGCGATGAACCCAGTAGACCATCCACATGGTGGTGGTGAAGGACGTAACAAAGGTATTCAACCTGTAAGTCCATGGGGTCAAAAAGCTAAAGGGTACAAAACACGTACCAACAAGCGTACGACTAAGATGATCATTCGCGACCGTCGCGTTAAGTAACAAGTAAAGGAATCTGACAATGCCTCGTTCTCTGAAAAAAGGCCCATTCGTCGATGCGCACTTGTTCGCTAAGGTTGAAGCGGCTATCGCGGCTAATAACCGTAAGCCGATCAAAACTTGGTCGCGTCGTTCGATGATCTTACCGGATTTTGTTGGTCTAACAATTTCTGTACACAATGGCCGTAACCATGTTCCAGTGATTGTATCTGAGCATATGGTTGGTCATAAATTAGGTGAATTCGCGCCAACTCGTACCTATCGTGGTCACGGTGTTGACAAGAAGTCTAAACGTTAATAGGTGCTATGATGGAAGTAACTGCTAAATTACGCGGTGCCGCTATCTCGGCACAAAAAGCACGTTTGGTTGCAGACCTAATTCGCGGCAAATCTGTTGCGCATGCTTTAAATATCTTAAACTTCAGCAACAAAAAAGCTGCAGTTTTAGTTAAAAAAGCATTGGAATCTGCGATTGCAAACGCTGAACACAATAACAGTTTAGATGTAGACGACCTTAAAGTTTCTACGATCTACGTTGATGAAGGCATGAGCCTGAAACGTATTTTGCCACGTGCTAAAGGCCGTGCAGATCGTATTACTAAGCGTACTTGTCACATTACCGTTAAGGTAGGGGTTTGATATGGGTCAGAAGGTTCATCCAATCGGTATCCGCCTAGGTGTTGTGAAACGTCATAACGCTAACTGGTATGCGAATCCGAAACAATATGCTGAATATTTGCTAAAAGATCTTCAAGTTCGTGAGTTTTTAACTAAAAAACTTAAGAATGCGATGGTGAGCAATATTCTTATCGAACGCCCTACAGGCGCAGCTAAAGTAACTATTAGCACTGCACGTCCTGGTATCGTGATCGGTAAAAAAGGCGAAGACATTGAGAAATTACAACGCGAATTAACAGCCATTATGGGTGTTCCTGCGCAAGTAAGTATCAACGAAATCGATCGCCCAGATTTAGACGCTCGTTTAGTTGCTGAGGCAATCGCTTCTCAATTAGAAAAACGTGTAATGTTCCGTCGTGCTATGAAGCGTGCGGTTCAAAACTCTATGCGTGCTGGTGCTAAAGGTATCAAAGTTGAAGTTTCAGGCCGTCTAGGTGGTGCTGAGATTGCTCGTACTGAATGGTATCGTGAAGGTCGTGTACCTCTTCATACTCTTCGTGCTGACATCGACTATGCTACTATGCGTGCTGAGACTACTTACGGTACGATCGGCGTTAAAGTATGGATCTTCCGTGGTGAGATCTTGGGCGGCATGAAACAAGTCATGAACCCAGCTCCAGCTGAAGAACGTCCAGCTAAACGTGGCCGTGGTCGTGGTGAAGGTCAAGAGCGTCGTGGTCGTCGCAATGATCGTTCTGCTGAAAAAGGAGAATAATCCATGTTACAACCTAAACGTACTAAATTCCGTAAAGTGCAAAAAGGCCGTAACACTGGTCTAGCACATCGCGGTAGCTCAGTATCTTTTGGTACTATTGCGCTTAAATCAGTTGAACGTGGTCAAATGACAGCACGTCAAATTGAAGCAGCGCGTCGTACAATCAGCCGTCGTATTAAACGTGGTGGTAAGATCTTTATCCGTGTTTTCCCAGACAAACCAATTACTGAAAAACCATTAGAAGTTCGTATGGGTAAAGGTAAAGGTTCTGTGGAATACTGGGTTTGCCAAATCAAACCAGGTAAAGTCTTGTACGAAATTGATGGTGTTAACGAAGAACTTGCTCGCGAAGCGTTTACGCTTGCTGCTGCAAAACTTCCGTTTAAAACCACTATCGTGACTCGGACGGTAATGTAATGAAAACTAATGATCTACGTGAAAAGTCGGTAGAAGAGTTGACAGCTTTGCTTGATGAGCAACAGCTTAACCAATTCCGTCTTCGTATGGCGAAAGCAACTGGTCAATTGGGTAAATCGCACGAAGTTGCGCTTACTCGTAAGACAATTGCTCGTATTAAGACCCTCCTTACCGAAAAACAGGGGAACGGACAATGAGTGAACAAACAGTTCGCACGTTAACCGGTAAAGTAGTTAGCGACAAGATGGACAAGTCTATCGTTGTTCTTATCGAACGCCGCGTTCAACACCCGTTGTATGGCAAATTAATCCGCCGTTCAACTAAATTACACGCTCATGATGAAAACAATGTTGCTAAAGTTGGCGACGTAGTAAGCATCAAAGAAAGCCGCCCAATGTCTAAAACTAAGTCTTGGACTTTAGTTGAAGTTGTTGAAGCTGCTGCTGAGTAATTAAACGTTCTTGCATCATCGGTCAATTTCGAGTACTCTTTGAGCCTTTCGAAATTGCGACCGGTGATGCTCGGTTTTGGAGTAGGGCAATGATTCAAACCGAAAGTATGCTCGACGTAGCAGACAACAGTGGTGCTCGCCGCGTACAATGTATTAAAGTACTTGGTGGTTCACATCGTCGTTATGCTTCTGTTGGCGACATTATTAAAGTTACTGTAAAAGAAGCTATTCCACGCGCACGTGTTAAAAAAGGTGACGTGATGAATGCTGTAGTTGTACGTACAAAATTCGGCATCCGTCGTGCAGATGGTTCAGTTATTCGTTTCGACGATAACGCAGCTGTTATTTTGAACAACAACAAAGCGCCGATTGCAACTCGTATTTTCGGACCAGTGACTCGTGAACTTCGTACTGAACAGTTCATGAAAATTATTTCATTGGCTCCTGAAGTTCTATAAGAGGCACTCATGGCTAAGATTAAAAAGGGCGATCAAGTAATTGTGATCGCAGGTAAAGAAAAAGGCAAACAAGGTACTGTTTTGTCTGTTTCAAATGACCGTGTTAAGGTTGAAGGCCTTAACTTGGTAACGAAGCATCAAAAGCCTAACCGAGCTACTGGCGCTGAAGGCGGCATCGTAACTCAAGAAGCTGAGCTTCATATCTCTAACGTGGCAATTTTTAATGCTACAACCCAAAAGGCTGACCGTGTTGGTTACCAAGTGATTGAAGGCGTGAAAACCCGCGTATTCAAATCTAATGGTGAATCAGTGGCGGTAGCGAAGTAATAGGTTGACTAGGCAATGGCCAGACTTAAAACGCGTTACAACGACGAACTTAAGGCTCAATTAAAAGAAACATTGGGCGTTAAGAATGTGATGGATATCCCTCGCATTACAAAAATTACCATCAACATGGGTGTTGGTGCTGCATCAGCTGACAAGAAATTGTTAGATGGCGCTCTTTCTGATATGCAAGCAATTGCTGGTCAAAAACCAGTACTTACTTTAGCTCGTAAATCTATCGCTGGTTTCAAAATCCGTGATGGTTGGCCGATCGGCTGTAAAGTTACTTTACGTGGCGAACGTATGTACGAATTCTTAGACCGTTTGATCTCTATCGCGATCCCTCGTATCCGTGACTTCCGTGGTTTCTCTGCGAAATCATTTGATGGTCGTGGTAACTACTCAATGGGTCTTAAGGAACAAATCATGTTCCCTGAAATCGATTTTGATAAGATTGATCGTATTCGTGGTATGGACATTACCATCACTACGACTGCTCGCACCGATGACGAAGGCCGTGCGCTTATGCGTGCATTCGGCTTCCCGTTCAAATAAGAGGTCGATATGGCTAAGAAAGGTATGATTAATCGCGAATTGAAACGCGAAGCTACTGTTGCTAAATACGCTGCGAAACGTGCTGAATTAAAAGCAATTATCGCAAACGTAAATGCATCAGACGAAGAACGTTTCGAAGCGATGATGAAATTTCAAGCATTACCACGTAATGCGTCTCCAGTACGTCTACGTAACCGTTGTGGTTTAACTGGTCGTCCTCATGGTTACTTCCGTAAGTTCGGTTTAAGCCGTAACAAATTACGTGAAACAGTAATGCAAGGTGATGTACCGGGCGTTGTTAAGGCAAGCTGGTAAGGAGCACTATAAATGAGTATGCAAGATACCGTTGCCGACATGCTAACACGTGTTCGTAACGCACAAATGGCAAAGAAACAAACTGTTTCTATGCCAAACTCAAAGTTGAAAGTTGCGATTGCTAACGTACTTCAGCAAGAAGGTTATATCGCTGATGTTGCTGTTGCTGATAATGAAGGCAAAGCGACTTTAACGATTACTTTAAAATATTTCGAAGGCAAACCAGTTATCGATACTGTGAAACGCGTAAGCCGTCCTGGTCTACGTCAATATCGCGGTAAAGATGCACTTCCTAGCGTTAAGCAAGGTTTAGGTATTGCAATTGTTTCTACAAGCAAAGGCATCATGACTGATCGCGCTGCACGTGCTGCAGGTATCGGTGGTGAAGTTATTGCTTTTGTTTCTTAATAGGTGATTCCTCATGTCTCGTGTGGCTAAAGCCCCAGTAACTGTACCTAACGGTGTTACAGTTACTCAGAACGGCCGGCAGGTCGAAGTGAAAGGCAGCAAAGGTACATTGTCTTTCAACCTGCATGCGCTGGTCGAGCTAAAACAGGAAGACGGTACTCTAGTTATTGCTCCTAAAGCTGAATCTAAAGAAGCTTGGATGCAGGCTGGTACTGCTCGCGCTGTGCTTAACAACCTTGTAAAAGGTGTTAACGAAGGTTTCGAACGTAAGTTACAACTGATTGGTGTTGGTTATAAAGCTGCGGTTAAAGGTAACATTGTTAACCTTAACCTTGGTTTCTCTCACCCGATCGACTACAACCTTCCTGAAGGTGTAACTGCAGAAACTCCTACTGCAACTGAAATTGTACTTAAATCAGCTGATAAAGCTAAATTAGGTCAAGTTGCTGCAGAAATCCGTGGTTACCGTCCGCCAGAGCCTTATAAAGGTAAAGGTGTTCGTTATTCTGACGAAGTTGTACTTCGTAAAGAAGCTAAGAAGAAATAAGGCGCGAGGTTCTTATGAACGAAAAGAAACAATCCCGTTTGCGTCGTGCGAAAAGCACACGCTTGCACATCCGTGCATTGGGTGCGACTCGTTTGTGTGTAAACCGCACTCCGCGTCACATCTATGCTCAAGTTATCTCTGCAGATGGTGGCAAAGTATTAGCGCAAGCTTCTACTTTAGACGCTACTCTACGTGCTGGTACTACTGGTAACGTTGAATCGGCTCAGAAAGTTGGTGCTTTAATTGCAGAACGTGCTAAAGCGGCTGGTGTAACTAAAGTTGCATTTGACCGTTCTGGTTTCAAATATCATGGTCGTATCAAAGCCTTGGCTGATGCTGCTCGTGAAAACGGCTTGGAGTTCTAATCATGGCTAAAGTTGAACAAAACGAAGGTCTTGTTGAAAAGCTGGTTGCCGTTGATCGTGTAGCCAAAGTTGTTAAGGGTGGTCGTATCTTCTCTTTCACAGCATTAACTGTTGTGGGTGATGGTAATGGTCGCGTAGGTTTTGGTCGTGGTAAAGCACGTGAAGTTCCAGCTGCTATTTCTAAAGCACTTGAAGCTGCTCGTCGCAACATGATTACTGTTGACCTTGTTGACGGTACTGTTCAGCACCCTATCAATGCTCGTCACGGTGCAAGCCGCGTTTACATGCAACCTGCTTCTGAAGGTACTGGTGTAATTGCTGGTGGCGCTATGCGTGCAGTTTTAGAAGCTGTAGGTGTACGTAACGTATTAACTAAGTGTTATGGTTCTACTAACGCTGCTAACGTAGTAAACGCAACTTTTAACGGTTTGCGTGATATGACTTCTCCTGAGAAAGTTGCTGCGAAACGTGGTTTATCAGTAGCACAAATTCAAGGGTAATCAATCATGAAAACGATTAAAGTTACCCAGACTAAATCTTCATCGCATCGCTTGAAAAATCACAAGCTTAGCCTTAAAGGTTTAGGTCTGCGTCGTATTGGTCATACAGTTGAAGTGCAAGATACGCCTTCTAACCGTGGTATGATCAACCAAGTTTACTATATGGTTAGTGTAGAGGAATAAGCCATGACTCTGCGTTTAAATACAATTGCACCTGCAGAAGGTGCTAAGCGTGACAACCTACGTTTAGGCCGTGGTATCGGTTCTGGCGTTGGTAAGACTGGTGGCCGTGGTGTCAAAGGTCAAAACTCACGTAAGAGCGGTGGTACACGTCCTGGTTTCGAAGGTGGTCAAACTGCGTTATATCGTCGTTTACCTAAATTCGGTTTCACTAGCCAAATGGCTTTGAAAACTGCTGAAGTACGTTTATCAGAACTCGCTAAAGTTGAAGGCGACATCGTGTCTCTTGAAACTTTAAAAGCTGCTAACGTTGTACGTAAAGATATGTTACGTGCACGTATCGTACTTTCTGGTGAAATTACTCGTGCGTTCACTGTTCAAGGTGTTGCATTGACTAAAGGCGCTAAAGCTGCTGTTGAAGCTGCTGGCGGTAAAGTCGAGGAGTAATCCCCAGTGTCTATGACTCCTAGTTCGACAGGTCATGTTAACATGATGAAAGGCCAGCCTTTTCATGTGAAATATCGTGAAATTATCCGCCGTATGATGTTCCTCATCGGGGCGTTGTTGGTTTTTCGACTGGGAGCACATATTCCAGTACCGGGCATTAACAATGCCGCACTAGAGAATCTGTTTAATGCAAACCAAGGTACGATCCTTGGTTTGTTTAACATGTTCTCAGGTGGTGCATTAGAGCGTATGTCAATTCTTGCTCTTGGGATTATGCCGTATATTTCTGCATCGATTATTGTGCAGTTAATGTCTACGGTTGTTCCTTCGCTGGAAGCTTTAAAGAAAGAAGGCGAACAAGGTAAGCGTAAGATCAATCAATATACGCGACAAGGCACATTGTTTCTTGCACTTGTGCAAGCTGTTGGGATGTGTGCAGGTCTGATTAGTCAAAATATTACTTTGACTAGTGGACTTGCTTTTTACGTTCCAGCTGTAACTTCTCTGGTTGCAGGTACAATGTTCCTGATGTGGTTAGGTGAGCAAATTACAGAGCGTGGAGTAGGGAATGGTATTTCCATGATCATCTTCGCTGGTATTGTTGCTGGTTTGCCGAACTTGGTTCTGCAATCTTTAACCTCAGTAGATAATGGCCAATCAAGTTTAATTGGTCTTGCAATTTTTGCATTGCTGTCTGTTGCAGTGTTAGCAGCAATTGTGTTTATTGAGAAGGCGCAGCGTCGTATTCCGGTAAACTATGCTCAAAAACAACAAGGTCGTCGTGTATTTACTGCCCAGCAAACACATTTGCCATTAAAAATTAATATGGCGGGTGTGATTCCTGCAATTTTTGCGAGTTCATTGCTATTGTTCCCAGCGAGCTTAGGGCAATGGGTAGGCAGCGCAGATCCGAATGCTGGCGTGATTAAACGTGGCCTACAAGATTTGGCACTCGTATTGTCGCCAGGTCAACCGATGTATTTGGTGCTATTTGGCGCATTAATTATCTTCTTCTGTTACTTCTATACTGCGCTAGTATTTAGCCCGAAAGAAGTGTCAGAGAATTTAAAACGTAGTGGTGCTTATGTACCGGGTATTCGTCCTGGTGAGCAAACTGCACGCTATTTAGATCATATTTTGAATCGTTTGACTTTTATTGGCGCGGTTTATATCACAATCATCTGTTTAATGCCGATGATTCTACAAAGCTCATTTGGTATTCCATTTAGCTTAGGTGGTACGTCTTTACTGATCGTAGTGGTGGTGGTGATGGACTTTATGGCTCAGCTCCAAGCTCATCTCACATCGCATCAATATGACAATCAATCGTTAATGCGTAAAACGACTGCTCATCCGAAAGGATAAGCGCACTTAGAGGTTTCATTATGAAAGTTCAAGCTTCTGTAAAGAAAATTTGTGGTAGCTGTAAAGTTATCCGTCGTAATGGGGTTATTCGCGTAATTTGCAGCGCAGAACCTCGTCATAAGCAGCGTCAAGGTTAATCTGATCAAGACCTGTTGATTTCAGTAGGCTAATTAGGTTATTATCCGCCCCTCAAAGATTTTGTCGGGCGGTTGATTATCTTAACTGCCTTTTTGGAGAAAATTGAATGGCTCGTATTGCCGGTGTAAACATTCCGGATAACAAGCATGCTGTTATCTCTCTAACGTACATTTTTGGTATTGGTCGCCACACTGCAAAAGCTATCTTAGCTGCTGCTGGTATTGCACCAACAACTAAAATTCGTGAATTAGATGACGCTCAGCTTGATGCGATTCGTGCAGAAGTTACTAAGGTTCCTACCGAAGGTGATTTACGTCGCGAAATTTCCATGAACATTAAACGTTTAATGGATTTAGGCTGCTACCGCGGTCTTCGTCATCGTCGCAGCTTGCCTGTCCGTGGTCAACGCACCAAAACTAACGCACGTACCCGTAAAGGTCCGCGCAAACCTATTAAGAAATAAGATTTCTGGAAGCTAAAAGATGGCTAAAGATACTCGCACACGCAAGAAGGTCACTCGTACCGTCTCTGAAGGTGTTGCACACATTCACGCTTCTTTTAATAACACCATTGTGACTATTACCGATCGTCAAGGTAATGCACTGGCTTGGGCTACCTCTGGTGGACAAGGCTTCCGTGGATCACGTAAATCAACTCCGTTTGCTGCTCAGGTAGCTGCTGAGGTTGCTGGTAAAGCTGCTTTAGATTACGGTTTGAAAAACTTGGACGTCCTTGTAAAAGGTCCTGGTCCAGGTCGTGAATCTGCGGTTCGTGCTTTAGGTGCAGTGGGTTATAAAATTAACAGCATTACCGATGTGACGCCAATCCCGCACAACGGTTGCCGTCCACCTAAAAAACGTCGCGTGTAAGGAGAAACATTCATGGCTCGTTATATTGGTCCAAAATGCAAACTCTCTCGCCGCGAAGGGACAGACCTGCAATTAAAATCTGGCGTTAAACCATTTGACGTCAAAACAAAAAAAGCTGCTAAAGCACCTGGCCAACATGGTGGCGCTCGTGGCGGCAAACAATCTGAGTACTCACTACAATTACGTGAAAAACAAAAAGTACGTCGTATGTACGGTGTTTTAGAGCGTCAATTTAGTAACTACTACAAAGAAGCTGCTCGTGTTAAAGGCGCAACAGGTGAAAACTTGTTGAAACTTCTTGAAAGCCGTCTAGATAACGTTGTTTATCGCATGGGTTTTGGTTCTACACGTGCAGAAGCTCGTCAGCTTGTATCTCACCGTTCAATCACTTTAAATGGTCGTCGTGTTAATATCGCGTCTATCCAAGTTAAAGCTGGTGACGTTGTTGCAGTTCACGAAGGCGCTAAACAACAATTGCGTATCAAAAACGCAGTTGAGTTAGCGACTCAACGTGGCATTCCATCTTGGATTGAAATTGATCATTCTAAATTGGAAGGTACATTCAAAGCTGCACCAGATCGCTCTGATTTACCTGCTGAAATCAACGAAAGCTTGATTGTAGAATTGTATTCTAAATAATCCTTGAGGTAGCAATAATGACGCGTACTGCAAATGAGTTTCTAACTCCGCAAGCGATTAAGGTCGAAGCGGCAAGCGGGACCTCGGCAAAAGTTATTCTAGAACCATTAGAGCGTGGCTTTGGTCATACTCTTGGTAATGCTTTACGTCGTATCCTTTTGTCTTCTTTACCTGGCGCAGCCGTGGTTGAAGTAGAGATTGAAGGTGTCGAGCACGAGTACAGTACTTTGGAAGGCTTGCAGCAGGACATCGTCGAGCTCTTGCTGAACCTAAAAGGATTGTCTATTAAGCTGTTCGATCAAAATGAAGCTTATCTGACATTGGAAAAACAAGGTCCTGGCGACGTTACAGCCGCTGACCTTCGTTTACCACACAATGTTGAAGTGGTTAACCCTGAACATTTGATCGGTACTTTAAGTGCTTCTGGCTCATTAAAAATGCGCCTGAAAGTTTCTCAAGGTCGTGGTTATGAGACTTCTGATTCACGCTTCCCTGAGGGCGAAACTCGCCCAGTGGGTCGTTTGCAATTAGATGCTTCTTACAGCCCAATCAAACGTGTGTCTTACACAGTGGAAAACGCTCGTGTAGAACAACGTACTGACCTTGATAAATTGATCATTGATCTTGAAACCAACGGTACTGTTGATCCTGAAGAAGCTATCCGCAAAGCGGCAACAATCTTGCAACAACAAATTGCAATTTTTGTTGATCTTCAGAAAGATCAAGCACCAGTTGCTCAAGAGCCTCGTGAAGAAGTTGATCCGATTTTGCTTCGTCCAGTAGATGATCTAGAGCTTACTGTTCGTTCTGCTAACTGTTTGAAAGCAGAAAATATTTACTACATTGGCGATCTTGTTCAACGTACTGAAGTTGAGTTGCTTAAAACTCCTAACCTAGGTAAAAAATCGTTGACTGAGATTAAAGATGTTCTGGCATCGAAAGGCTTGCAATTGGGCATGCGTTTAGAGAACTGGCCACCGGCTAGCCTCCGCATGGACGATCGCTTTGCTTATCGTAGCCGTTAATTAAGTAGGACTATCACCATGCGTCATCGTAATAGTGGTGTGAAATTAGGCCGTACAAGCAGTCATCGTAAAGCGATGTTCCAAAACATGGCTAATTCTTTGTTCGAACACGAGTTAATTAAAACTACTGTTCCTAAAGCAAAAGAATTACGTCGTGTTGCTGAGCCTTTAATCACTTTAGCTAAAGTCGATTCTGTAGCAAACCGTCGTTTAGCGTTTGCTCGTACTCGTTCAGCTGCAACTGTTGGTAAATTATTTACCGTTCTTGGCCCTCGTTACAAAGAACGTAACGGTGGTTATCTACGTGTTCTTAAAGCGGGCTTCCGTGCAGGTGATGCTGCACCGATGGCTTACGTTGAGCTAGTAGATCGCGAAGTTAACTAATTTCGTGAAGAGCAGCGTACGTTGTTCTAAAAAAGGTCGGTTTTTAACCGACCTTTTTTAATGCCTGCAGTTTTGTGTTGGCTGTATATTGTTAGACAATAATTCAATTTGTCCTTAAAAGATAAAAATAAATCGCCTTTTGCTTAAACTTGACATTGTGCATTGTCAAAAATGTGATTTAATAAATATAAATCTAAGATAGGTTAAAAGAACAACATGGAAAAACAAGTTGATATTCTCATTGTAGGTGCAGGGATCTCCGGTGTAGGTTTGGCTGCGCATCTTTCAAAAAATTGTCCTAATCGTTCATTTGAAATTATTGAACGTCGTGAAAGTTTTGGTGGTACATGGGACCTTTTTAAATATCCTGGTATTCGTTCTGATTCGGACATGTCAACTTTTGGCTTTAATTTTAAGCCGTGGAAAAAATCTAGTGTGCTTGCAGACGGGCCTTCGATCAAAGGCTATCTTTCTGAAGTGATTGATGAATATAAGATTAAAGAAAAAATTCATTTTCAGCACCGTGTTGTGAGTGCGAATTACGATTCTCAAACTCGTAAATGGTCTGTTGTTATTGAAGATGCGAAGAAGAAACAACAAACCTGGGTTGCAAATTTCGTCTTTGGCTGTACGGGTTATTATAATTATGACCAAGGGTTCCAACCTGAGTTTAAAGGGCAGGAAAACTTTAAAGGTACCTTCATTCATCCACAACATTGGCCTGAAAATTTTAATTATGCAGGCAAAAAAGTGGTGATTATTGGCAGTGGAGCAACAGCGATTACCTTGGTCCCTGCCATGGCAAAAGGAGGTGCAGCTCATGTAACGATGTTACAGCGCTCTCCAACTTATATTGCCTCAGTACCTTCTATTGACATCATTTATGACAAGATGCGTAAAGTATTACCTGAAGATGTTGCTTATAAACTTACCCGTGCACGGAATATCGGTGTACAGCGGGCTGTTTATGCTGTTGCACAAAAGCAACCTAAATTACTCCGTAAATTTTTATTAAAGTCAATTGAGTTGCAGTTGAAAGGTAAAGTGGATATGAAACACTTTACCCCAGATTACAATCCTTGGGATCAGCGCCTTTGTGTGGTGCCAGATGGTGATTTGTTTAAAATTTTAAGCGATGGCCGTGCATCTGTTGAAACCGATCAAATTGAAAGTTTTACTGAAAATGGCATTCAATTGAAATCAGGTAAACATCTTGATGCAGATGTAGTAATTTCTGCTACAGGTCTCAACATTCAAATTTTAGGCGGCATTAGTGCCACAATCGATGGACAGCCACTGAATACCTCAAAACATATGTTATATCGTGGTGTTATGGTCAGTGATGTACCCAATATGGCGATGATTATTGGCTATATTAATGCTTCATGGACTTTAAAAGTGGATATTGCTTCTGAATACATCTGTAAATTGATTAACTATATGGATCAAAATGGTTATAACCAAGTGATTCCACAAGGCGATGCGACCGAGTTGTTAGAAGATACCGTAATGGGAAGTTTGACTTCAGGCTATATTGCACGTGCAGCAGATGTGATGCCAAAACAGGGTAAACATGCACCGTGGAAAGTCAGCAATAACTATTTGGCAGATCGTAAAGAATTAAAGCATGCTTCATTTGAAGATGGAGTGCTGAAATTTGAAAAAAAGTCTGATCAAGTGGCTGCTAAACCCAGATTAGTTTCTTAAGTCTATTACATAAAAAAGGAGCATGATGCTCCTTTTTTTTTTACTTCAGATGTGTGACTTTAGGGTTTTATTTGATGCGCTTTATTTGTTGAAACATATATCATGTTGAAAATAAGGAAAAGTACACAGGGTTAATGTGAATATTCAAGAACATTCAGAATTTATAAAATTAAATGATTATGAGCTATATATTAAAGCTTGGCAGCCTGAAACAGCAGATAATCATGCAACTTTGGCTCCGATTATATTGATGCATGATTCTCTAGGCAGTGTGGATTTGTGGCGTGATTTTCCTGCGCAATTGGCTGCTGAGTCTAGCAGAACGGTAATAGCGTATGATCGCTTGGGCTTCGGGAAATCATCAGCGAACCCTGATGCATTAAGTACTGATTTTGTCTATGCCGAAGCACAGCAGGGCTTTAAGGCGCTTCTTCAACATTATTCTATTCAACAGTTTATCGTGATGGGGCATAGTGTTGGCGGAGGAATGTCTGTGGTTATTGCCAGTGAATATACTGAACAATGTCGAGGTCTGATTACCATATCAGCACAGTATGAAGTAGAAGAACTCACATTATCGGGTATACGTGAAGCTAAAACAGGGTTTGCGCAGCTGGGACAACTTGAACGCTTGGCTAAATATCATGGGGATAAAGCCCAATGGGTTTTGGATGCTTGGACTGAAACTTGGCTCTCACCGAGTTTTCGTCAATGGAACCTCGAGCAATATGTTGGAAAAGTACAGTGTCCAAGCTTGATCATCCATGGAGAACTGGATGAATACGGGACGACAGCACAAGCTCAGAAACTTTTTTCGGGTATACAAGGCGATACCGACCTAGAGATTTTGGAAGGGCTTCATCACATGCCGCACAAAGAGCAACCCGCATTGGTCACTGCAATGATCTGTGATTTTGTGAATGATTTAAGTTGATATCGAAAGAATGGAATAAGCCCATCAGATGATGGGCTTTGTTGTTATAAAGAGCGGGAAATCAGCTCTTTCATAATTTCATTGGTACCGGCATAGATACGATTGGCTCGATTGTCGATATAAGCCCGTGCAATTGGATATTCAAGCATATAGCCATATCCACCATGCAACTGCAGACATTCATCCACGACTTTGGAAAACATTTCTGAAATTTTGTATTTAGCAGCGGCTGCAGCGTCAATACCGAGCTGTTCCTCAAGTTGTAGTTCCATACAGCGATCTAAATAAGCTCTACAAAAATCGATCTCAGTACGTAGTTCTGCCAATTTAAAACGGGTGTTTTGGAAACTTGATACGGTCTTGCCAAATGCCTTACGTTCTTTGGTGTATTGAACTGTGTGCGCAAAGGCTGCTTCTGCACCGGCTTGGCAAATAATCGCAACCAACATGCGCTCCCAAGCCAATTCCTTCATCAGCATCATAAAGCCCATACCTTGCATGCCGAGTAAGTTGCTTTTAGGGACGCGGACATTATCAAAGAACAGTTCACAGGTATCCTGACCTTTCATGCCAATTTTGTTTAAAGGTTTGCCTTTACTAAAACCGACGCGATCTGCCTCGACGATAATTAGCGATAAATTAGCTGAGCCTTTTTCACTATTGCCTGTCTTACAGACCACAATCGCCATGTCACATAAATAGCCATTGGTGATAAAAATTTTTGACCCATTAATAATATAGTCATCACCATCTTCTGTAGCAGTTGTGCGTACGGCTTGTAGGTCTGAACCTGTGCCCGGTTCGGTCATTGCAATGGCAGTCACGGTTTCGCCAGATGCCATTTTCGGCAGCCAATGCAGCTTTTGTTCTTCATTGCCAAAGTTATGAATATAATTGGCCACGATGTCGGAATGCAGTGAAAAGCCGGTAGAGGAGTCCATGGCATATGCCTGCTCTTCAATCAGAATCATGCTATAAAGCCGGTCTACACCATAGCCGCCATAAGCTTCGGGCATTGTTGGACAAAGCAAGCCCATGGCACCGGCTTTATTCCATAAGTCACGGTCAACATGTTGTTGTTTTTCATATTTTTCGATATTGGGCACAACTTCTTTTTCATAAAATTTTCGTACTGTTTCACGAAATGCATCATGTTCTGCATTAAATAATTGACGTGGCAGCATGTTGTTGAGAGGGCGAATCGCTCCAGATTGCATTTTGAATATCCTATTCATTTTTATGGCTTTGTCTCAACTTATAAGATGCAGCGTGTGACTACAATGTGCAGAACATTCAAAAGCAAGAATTGCGATGAAGGATTCGGTCAATCTTTGAAAACACTCCACTTCAATGGGGTGGATGAGTTACACTAGACGGGTTCAACGATTGGGGAAGACAATGACTGATGAAATCAGCTTAGAAGAGCGTAAAGTGATCTACCGTGCACGTCGTGGTTTAAAAGAGATTGATGTTTATTTTGATCCCTACGTCAAAAATTACTATTTACAAGCCGATGCAGCTGAAAAAGACATGTTTGCAGAACTCGTTGCTGCAGAAGATCCAGATTTGTTGGATTGGTTTATGGAAGTTAGTGAACCGCCACGTCCTGAATTAAAAACGTTTATTCAAAAATTAAAACATTACGTTCATGGATAATCGGCAATTCAAACTGAAACGCAGTTTTTTATCGCATGCGTTTCAGTTTTTTATTTTTGCGGTATTGATGACGCTGCTTTATCAGTTACTAACACCCATGCTTTGGGGGATATTTTTCCTCATCGGGCTAGTGGTTTATGTTCTGTTTTTCCGTAAGCATTTACACGTCACCAGTCTAGATTATTTGGATGGAACTGATTGGTCTTTGCAACGACTGAACCGCCCGGTGCAACGCGTTCAAATTAGCCATATTTTGGATCATCAAATGTATATTGTGGTGTACTTTATGCATGCACGTGCAAAACCGGTGATTATTTGGCGCGATCAATTGTCATTGAAACAGTGGAAATCACTCAAAGTATTGGCCAAAATGATCTAATTGTTAGACAGCCTTATTTTTTAAAATTCAATAAAATGCACATATTTCATTATCTTATTTTGTAGGTAAAATAATCTTGTCTGACAGGATTGAAATTTATTGGCAAAATATTTAAATTGTCTGACAATTTTAAGCTGTGCGGTGATTCTCTGTCTATATATTAGCCTTACCAACAGCCGTTAAAGGAAATCATCATGATGATGCCAACTTGGATGTTTCTGGTAATAGCGATTGTGTTAGCAATTGTTATAGGACGACTAGGAACAGTGCTGAAGGAACAGTTAACTCAAAAATAAGCAGTCAAACGCTTTCACAGTTAATAAGTAGCATGTGCCGAACCGTCGCTATGCTACTTTTTTTTGCCTAAAATTTAGTCTTTGTAAAAAATCAGTCAATTGCATTCAGCTTGATTCGTGGCACAGTGTGTCGTTCAAATTAGAGCAAATACTCTTTTATTCATTTTTTGCTTCTGATATGTTTGTCGTGATGGACATAAACACAATTATAGAGGACAGGAAAATGTCGAGCGTCCAAAAAATATGCCAGGGTGTGGCAGTTGTAGCAATAACAAGTACATTATTCGCGGGTTGTTCGCAGGTTGTAAAAACCGGTGCTAATGTTGCACTCGGATTTACCGAAAAACATATTGTGCCACCCATTTTAGCCATGGAAGATGCTGAAATGGTGTGTAATTCAGGTAATTCATTAACTCCAGCCATTATGGCCACCAAAGATATGGGCGCAGACCCAACACGTGTGGCTGTGTTGATGTATTCAGCAGCAGGGATTTGTGCAGAACAAAAAGCCTTAGATGCAGAGTTACGCTATTTACGTGCATCTAAAGCCAACCAAGTGACAGAAGCACAAGATGCCCGTGTTGAGCAAAAGCGTTGGGCGGCACTTGCGGCACAGCGTCAATATACTGGCTATCAATTATTTCAAGATCGTTTTGAAAAGAAGTATAAGAAAAGTCTAGGTGAAGGCTGTCCAAAAATGAACAGCGACATTGACCAAACAGTGTATATGTTGGGAATGTTAAGTGGCTTACAGGCCATGACCAATGATATTAACTCAGGTGGGGCGGTAAACGTTCCTAAAGACATTGCTGCGATCGTTGAACGCGGTATGGTGTGTCTGAATAATGAAAAATTCTGGGGCGCACCAAATGCAACCCGCGCTGTAATCTGGACGTTATTGCCGGGTGCTGGAGATGGAAAACCTGATCCATACCAAACCTTAAAACAATCGGCGCAAATTGGTGAGCAAAAAGGCGTAAGACTGTCACATGCGTTATATGCGGTTGCTGCACAAGCCAGTGGCGATGATACGAAAATTCGTGATGCCTTACGTACCTTTGCACAGGCACGTAGCGATGAAAAACCTGTTAACCCGCAATTTAAGCTCATCGATAGTATGGCTGAAAGCATGGTGAAAGGGATTTCAGATCGCTATTGGACTGAACATACAGGCGTTCGTACCGGTGATGATGGTATGGAACATTTCTGGGATGAAAGTGCCAATAGTTCCGAGCTTGATGATTTGTTTAGTGGCGATGCTGAAACCAGTAGTGCTACAGAAACGAGTGGTGCTGCAACAAATTAATGTAAAACAAAGTCCAAATGTGAGGTACAGGAGGAGCGAAAATGAAAACACAATTTTTAATTCCGAAAATTGTCTTTCTTGCCGTATTCGTTTCGATCTGTGCCTCGCTACAGGTATTTAAAGACTATTTTATCTACTGGCAAGATGATTTATTTCATGACTTTTGGCGCTTATGGACGGCCCATTGGGTTCATGTTGGTTGGATTCATTTTGCTTTAAATATGTTGGCCTTTATCTGCTTACCGTTTATTTTTCCAAGAGTTTCAATATGGCACTTTGTTGCCATCTTATTGATTTTATCCCCTTTAATCAGTCTAAGTTTCTATTTTTTCCTTCCCGATATTGAAGCCTATGCAGGATTATCTGGTGTCTTGCATGGCGCCTATGTTGCGGTCGCTTGCGTACATTTAATGTATAAGCGGGAGCGAAATTTTGCAGCCTTTGTCCTCTTGCTGATTTTGGCAAAATTGGTGTGGGAAAATACCGTAGGGAATACCGGAACGGCAGAATTAATAGGAAGCCCCGTTTTAGTCGAAGCCCATTTATTGGGGGTGATTTGGGGCATTGTCATCGCCGTGTTTTATCTTATTGGTAATTATTTCTGGGATCGCTAACGCACTTTAGGTGATTGGGTTGACAAAAAAAACCGAAAAGAAAATACATATTGTCATTTTAATGTTTTGAATATTGATGCAAATTTAAACGTAATAATAAAACAGTTAGGTCAGGGAAAGGAACTTCTCGAGCCGATAAGGAAAAGGATGCTTAGCCCCGCTAGGCTCCAAAATAAAAAATAGGAAGACTCATGCAAAATGATACACAAAACAGATCCGGCATCGTCGGGCTGTTAAGGTATGTCTGGACAGAATGGATTTCGACTCTAGTCGTGTTGATCTTGCTTCTGCTTACATTGATTATCGGGACAGGGGAGATGATTCATGGTCAGCTTCTGCGTACTGGTGAGCGTTTGTATGGTAATGAAAGCATTGGGATGCAGTATTCATTTTTACGTGCAGAACCGACCAAGCCAGATTGTGACCGCCACCCAGATGTAGAAAAAATGGTGCAAACGCAAATGAAAGCCAATGCGGCTGACGAATTTGCTGACATTTTTGGTACAGCATCTGAATCCGATGTACGTGCATCGGTCATGGCGGGTGTACAGCAATGTGAAGAAAAATTCCAATTTTATGACAAAGCAAAAGCGTATTTAGATGAGCATCCAAGTATTCGGACTTATCGTGCGATTGAAACGACGTTCTTTGGCATCTTTAAATTTGGTTCTGAAAACCGTGTATTGATTCTTTTATTGATGGTCTTGGTATCTGCCATTACTGCTTCAGTGAAGTTCCATCATATTGGTCTACGTGCGCCAACTACACGCTTGGATTATAAAGTCTATGCTTTATTCATGGCGATTGGTAATGGCCTATTGACCTTCTCGGTGTATAGCCAATTTAATTCAGTCCTGAATTCTGGGGTGAAATCGACCACAGAAACCTTGGCGGTATATTGGTTGTGGTTAGCCCTGTTTGGTATTGTCACCCTCATCAGTATTTATCAGTTCTTTAAACCACCTGCGGCGAAAGAGCCGGGGCCGGGGAATATTGGTTTTGCGTTATTGAGTGTGCCGTTGTATGCCTTTATGGCGATTATTACGGGTGTAGCGTTTACCTTCTTTATGGACTACCCAATGGGTCAGGGGATTTACCTAGGACAGTTGGTCGAGTTCTCAGGGATTTTCCTAAACCTTGCACTGTTTATTTGGGCCGGGATGTTATTGACCCAAACGCGCGTGATGGATTTGTTCTTGGGGATTTTACGTCCATGGAACTTAGCACCTGAGACCTTGACGTGGTTAATTCTGATTGCCGCGGCGATTCCAACCGCTTATACCGGTGCTTCAGGGATCTTCGTTGTGGCAGCCGGTGCAATTATTTATAAAGAAGTGTGGAACTCTGGTTCTCGTCGTCAGTTTGCACTCGCTGTATCGGCAATGTCAGGCTCGTTAGGCGTGGTCATTCGTCCGTGTCTATTGATTATCTTGATCTCGATGCTTGATAGCCGCCATGTCACCTCTGATGAGCTATTTGATCACGGTATCTATGTGTTCTGGCTCACGGCATTCTTGTTCTTGGGTATTTCACTGTTCTTGGCAGAAACACGTTTCCGTGTGGCATCGCCGAAAGTGGCTATTCCGGGCATGCTGAAAGCATTCATTCCCGTGATTCCGTATATCGTACTGACCTTGCTTGTGATTGCTTTCTATAAGTACGGTTTAGATACACAAATGGATGAATTCACCGCACCTGTGGTTCTACCGATTATTCTGATTGTTTACATTATGTTTGATCGTTGGTTTGCAGATCGTTTTACTTCGCAAACGGTAGATGCACATGAACAACTCAGCTTACAACATGAGCAAAGTTCTGAGTTCATGCGTGAACATGGTGGACATGGGGCTAACCGTCGTGGTTTCGGTAGTTCAATTTGGTTTGCTTCTTCAGAAACGGTTGGTCATATTGGTGCATTAATTATCTTAATGGCCTTGTCGGCAAGTGTCGGCGGTTTGATTGAACGTACAGAAATCGTTGAATTATTACCAACGCATTTGGGCAATATCTATATTTCGTTAGCCTTTATCGCATTGTTGTTGGCGATTATTGGTATGACGACAGATCCATTCGGGGCAGTGATTTTGGTTGCAGCAACGATTGCACCAGTCGCTTACGAAAATGGTATCCATCCGATTCACTTCTGGATGATCGTTTTGGTTGCCTTTGAGCTCGGCTATGTTTCACCACCTGTAGCGCTGAATCACTTGTTGACACGACTCTCCGTGGGGGATGAGGAAGTGCGAGCAGCGGATGCAGAAGCAAAAGCCCAATACACCAATTTCTATTATCGCTATGAACGTTGGATTTTACCGATCCTTGTATTGTTCCCAGCCTTGGTGATCGTGACTTATGCTCCATATATTCTGAAACTATTTGGTTGGTACCAATAAGTTAGTGGTAAGCCATTAAAAAAGCACCTTCGGGTGCTTTTTTTATTGAATAAGGGGCTGTGCGTTTGAAGGTAAATGAATGGATATTTATGACTTTTTAAACTTATTTTGTAGGATCGGACTACATAGCAAAATCGCTAAAAATATAAAAGCAAAGCCGAATAGGCTGTAAATGTCTGGCAATTCTTGCCACAGTGTAAAGCCCCAAATACCGGCAAAAATAATCGCGATATAGTTGACGGGACCAATTTGACCTGCGGGTGCAAGCTTATAGGCATTGGACATAAAAATTTGACTGATATTGGCCAAAAGTCCCGCTGTAATCAGAAAAGCTAACTCCTTTAAACTATAAGGACGCCAGAGCCAGAGCATCGGGATCATCGATATGAGCGTGCCAAAAAAGCAGAAATAAAACACGATGCGTTCAGGTGGTTCAGTTGCTGTAAGGGCACGGACAGTGACAAATGCCATGGCTGCCAAGAAGCTTGCGGTTAGTCCGATGAGTGATAACTGATTGAACATTCCTGCATCGGGCTTTGCGACGAAGAGGACGCCAATCAAACCAATGACTGCGGCAATGAGCATTCTCAGGGTCATTTTTTCTTTTAAAAATAACCATGCAATTAAGGGAATGAAGATCGGCGAGGAATAGGTGAAGACCATGGCATTGGAGAGTTTTAAGTGGGCAATGGCATAAAAAAAGCCATACATTGCCACCAAGCCTACAATTGAACGCCATGTATGCATCCACAATTTTTCAGTTCTAAAAAATGTGCTGCCCTTTTGTAGGATCAAAGGTAGAAAGATCAATAAGCCAACCGCATTGCGAAAAAATACGATGGTGGCATTATCTACTGTGTGAGATGCGAAGCGTATACAAACCCCCATGATGGAAAAAAGCAGCGCTGACAGCATGAGAAAGCCAATTGCTTTGGGGATATTTTGTGGCGTTGTAGTAGTGGACATAACAAAAAGGCTAGAAAATCTGATGATATTCTAGCCTATAAGTACGCATGGTGTAGCAGAAGTCGGTTATTTTGCTTGTTGTGCTAACTGTGCTTCGAGTAATTTAATTTGTTCTTCTTTCAGTTTAATCAGCTCATCTGCATCTGAATGTTGCTGTTTTAAGCTTTGCTCCTGATCATTCAATTGTTGTTGAATGTCATCTAATTTGGCAATTTCCTCTTTGGCTAAAGAGGCATTTTCAGGCACAGCTGCATCTAAAATGTCTTCTTCGACCAATTTAATGGTGTCAGTCTCTGCGGTAGGGACTGATGCTTCAGTTTCAGATTGGACAGGGACTGCAACAGGCGGTTTAGCCGGTGCAGCGACCATTTCTTCTTGAAGTTCAGATTTATCTGCCGTACTGCTGCTTAACCATTGATATGCAAAAAAGATAGCAATCAATAACGTTAAGCCCCCAATGATTCCAACTAACAATTTTGGATTATGTCTTTGATCTTCTGTCATTGCTTGACCTTAATTTTTATTTAGGCTGACGTGGCTTAAATTGGATCACACCGATATCGTCTGGCACGGCGGGTTGTTCAGGTTGATCGACATGAGTCGGTCGATTTTCACTGTAACCACAATCAATGCATTCGATCCATTCGTCTTCGCCAGAGGTCAGCATGACAACCCGGTCCATCGCTTGGCATTTTGGACATTTTGCACCTGCAATGAAGCGTCGTTTAATGGTCATCATACTTACCTTGAATCTAACTAAGGTCCCTAGTTTAAGCGTTTTTAGATGCGTTCGTCCAACCTTGATGACGCAGCAAAGCATCTATTTTTGGCTCGCGTCCGCGGAAATTGATAAATGCGTCAAGTGCCGTATCTTTTCCGCCAACTGCTAGAATAAATTGTCTAAACGACTTGCCAGTCGAAGTATTAAAAATTCCTTCATTTTCGAATCGGTCGAAGGCATCACTTGCCAAAACCTCTGCCCATTTGTATGAATAATAGCCAGCAGCGTAACCACCTGCGAAGATATGACTGAAACCATGTTGGAAACGGTTGTACGAAGTGGTGGGTGCAACTGCATATTTTTGACGAATATCATCTAAGGTTTTTTGGATGCCTGTAGCATCCAAAGCAGGGTTGGCCTTATGGATATTTAAGTCAAACATGGCAAATTCAATTTGACGTAACGTTTGCATCCCTGACTGGAAGAAACGCGCATCTTGTAGTGCTTTTAACAGATCGGCTGGTAAAGTTTGCTTTGATTTTATATGTTCACTGAGTAAATCTAAACTTTCTTGATCCCAAGTCCAAAATTCCATGAATTGACTTGGTAGCTCTACTGCATCCCACGCCACGCCATGGGTACCAGCCACAGCAATATTATCGACTTCAGTGAGCATGTGATGTAAGCCATGACCAAATTCGTGGAACAACGTCGTTACTTCATCATGGGTAAGTAAAGCAGCTTGCTCACCGACAGGTGGGGTAAAGTTGCAGACCATGTAGCAAATTGGTTTTTGCAGACCATTTTCAGTTTGCATGCGTGAACGGAAGCCGCTCATCCATGCGCCGCCACGTTTACCGCTTCGTGCATACAGGTCAAAGTAAAAACCGCCAATCACGCTGCCTTGATCTTCAAGTTCAAAGTAACGTGCATCAGGATGCCAAACAGGCGCTTCACGCTCGATCACATTGATGCCATAGAGACGATTTACAATGCTGAACAAGCCTTGAATAATTTTAGGTGCAGGGAAATAGGGCTTCAGGTCTTCTTGTGACAAATTAAACTGTTGAACTTTGAGTTTTTCTGAATAGAAAGTGGCATCCCACGGTTGTAACTCAGTGATACCGTCTTGCGCTGCAATGGCTTTCAGTTCAGCGATTTCTTTCTCTGCTGGCGCACGCGCATGTTCTGCCAGTTCAATTAGGAACTGATCAACAGTTGCCACATCGGGTGCCATTTTGCTCGCTAAAGACAATTCGGCGTAGTTGCTAAAACCAAGCAGGCTAGCCATTTCCTGACGCAGCTTCAAGATTTCTTCCATGACTGCTGTATTGTCAAATTCAGCAGCGTCTGCCTGATCAGAAGCACGTGTGGTATAGGCTTTATAGAGTGCTTCACGGACTTCACGGTCTTCGGCATAGGTCATAATGGCAATATAAGACGGGAAGTCGAGTGTTGCTACAGCCTGTTCGAGTTCGCGTTGCTGACCGTATTGTTTCAGAAGTTCAATGCTACCTTGAGGTAGTCCTTTGAGCTGCGCTTCTGTTAAAGGTTTGAAGTAGGCTTGGGTGGCATCCAATACGTGGTTGGAAAAGTCTGATGATAATTGTGAAAGGCGTGCAGAAATTTCTGCATAGCGTTTTTTCGCTTCACCTTCTAAGGCTACGCCTGAAAGTTTAAAGTCTCGTAACGCAAGTTTAATTGCGCTTTGCTGTGCCGCAGGCAGCGTGTCAAATACACTGTTGTCATGTACGTGCTGATACGTTTGATACAACGCTGTGTGTTGACCTAGCTGCGTATAGTATTCACTCAGGCCGGGTAATAAAGATTGGTAGAGTTCACGAGTTTCAGCATTATTCATCACGGCATTTAGATGCGAGAGCACGCCCCAAGCTTCGCTCATATTATTTTCTAGGCGATCAACTTGTTCTAAGGTATTCAGTTGTTGCTGAATCGAATCAGGGACTTCTGTTAATTCATTGAGAAATTGCTGACCTTGTTGAATGGCGCTTTGAATTTTTTCTTTCAGCTGTTCCAATGTGATTTGGTCAAATTGTGGAACAGGTAATGTTGCCTTTTCTAAAGTCATATTTTCTACTTCATATAAATCCTGAGTTATTTATAGATGTAGGGTTTGTTGCGGGTTAAATCAAGACTAAATTAGGAATTATTCATCTTCTGCAGAGGGCGCGAAGTCTTCACTGACCTTAAGAATCAAAAAGAGCGCCGAAGCGCTCTTTTCTTTCAACCTTAATCCGCAGCTGATTTAGCATTGGATTTTTTCTTTTTCGGTTTAGATTTTTTCTTCACTTTATCTTTAGCCTTCGCTTCAGATTTGCTTGCAGATTTTTTAGCAGGCTTTTTACCGAATGAACTGGGCTTAGATTTTGACTTTTTGCGTCGTATGGGCTGTTCTCCATCTTCAGCAACGTTGGTTTTACGTTCTGAAAAGACTTCTTCTTTGGCTGTAGGTTTTGCAACACGAGGGGCACGTGCGCGAATAGCGCGACCTGCATGGCTCAATTGTTGAATCAATTCAAAGTCAATTTTGCGCTCTTCTAGGTTTACACCAGCGACTTTAATTTTCACTTCATCGCCTAGACTGAAAACTTGACCGCGAGATTGACCAATTAAGCTCTGACTTGGTTGGTCATAGACAAAGAAGTCATCACCCAATTGGCTGACGTGGATCATGCCATCAACATATAAGTCTTTGAGCGTTACAAACAGGCCAAATTCAGCAGTTGCACTGATGGTGCCGACAAACTCTTCACCCAAATGCTGCTGCATGTAATGGCACTTCAACCATGTAGTGACAGAACGTGAAGCTTCATCTGCACGGCGTTCGGTCGCAGAGAAGTGTTCACCTGCATCATCCAGCGAAGCACCAGAAATTGGGTAAGGCTTTTTCTTCAATTGTGCTTTGATGGCACGGTGAAGTAACAAGTCTGGATAACGACGGATTGGAGATGTGAAATGCGTATACGCTTCATAAGCCAAGCCAAAGTGACCTGCATTGTTCGCGCCATAATAAGCTTGCATCATTGAGCGGAGTAAAACGGCATGAATGCTTGGAGCATCAATACGGTCTTTGGTGGCATCAATCACGGCTTGATAGTCAGCTTGAGTCGGCTGTTCAGGGAATGGTAGCCCCAATAACTTCACAAAATCACGAACCTTTTGAATGCGTGAAAACTCAGGTGGCTCATGCACACGGTACAGCATTGGAATTTCATTTTTTAATGCATATTCTGCCGCTGCGACGTTTGCCAGCAACATACATTCTTCAATCAGTTTGTGTGCATCATTACGGCTACGCGGTAGGATTTCGTTAATACCGCCTAGCTCATCAAAGGTCATATAAGTTTCAACGGTTTCAAATTCCATCGCGTGGCGTTCAGCACGTAAGCCTTTCAACACTTGATACAATTGGAATAAGGTATTGACCGATTTACGTACATCACGGTCTTCAGGAATGGCTTGACTATTACCTTCAAAATATTCGGCCACTTGAGTATAGGTCAAACGAGCTTTTGAATGCATTATACCCGGATAGAACTCAAACTTAGTGACACGACCCGCGCGAGATAAGTTTAAATCACAGACCATACATAAACGGTCTACGTGTGGGTTCAAAGAACATAAACCATTCGACAGCGCTTCAGGCAACATCGGCAATACAAAATGAGGGAAGTACACCGATGTACCGCGCTCTTGAGCTTCGTCATCGAGCGGTTTACCCGGACGTACATAATGGCTGACATCGGCAATTGCTACCACAACGCGATAACCACCACCCGGACGTTTTTCCGCATACACGGCATCATCGAAGTCACGGGCATCTTCACCATCAATGGTGACAAGTGCTAAATCACGTAAATCGACACGACCTTCACGGTCTTGTTCTGACGGTTCTTTAAAGCTGTCGGCTTCTTGTTGTACTGCTTCAGGGAATTCGTAAGGTAAACCAAATTCTAAAATGGTTTGCGGAATAATAATTTCAGTGTCTGCTTTATCAGCCATCGACTGAACAATATGACCTGTCGCAAATTCTTCTTTGGTTGGGTAGCTGTCAATCGCAATACGCACAGAGTCGCCGAGTTTGACTTTGGCATGCTCGATTAATTCTTTTTCTAAAGTAATCGGTTGGTGTGCATTGGGATTTGCCGGTTGAATAAAATATTCACCTTCATATTCAGACACTTTACCAATAATTTCTTTGACACGATGCTGTAGAACTTCAGTAATAAAGCCCCATGCCTTGCCTTTACGGTCTACCGATGTTTGGCGGACTTTAACACGGTCACCATTAAACACCTGACGCAACTCACGTTCAGGAAGTAAAAGGTCATCTTCACCGCTAATATTGGCTGTGCCTAAACCTTTTGAGTTGATATAAACCGTTGCTTCATGAGTCGGTTGCTCAGCTGCAAGCTGGAACTTAAATCCATCTTTCATCAACTGACCATCTCGAACCATCGCAATCAGACGATGACTCAGTGCATCAATACTTTTTTGATCGGCAATTTCAAAATGTTCTACAAGATCGGCATGCGACATTGCAGTTTTCAGTTGTTCAATCGTCTCTTGAATTAGAGTACGGCTTGGAATTGGATTGTCATAACGTTCGGCTTCAGCTTTTGCTTCAGGGTCGACCCAGTTTTTCATATGTATTTGGCTTCAAATCAGAAGATTAGGATTAGCATAAGTCATGCAAGCAGATACTGCACGCAATTGATTGCAATAAAGTGTTTTATGCCGATATTTTATAATGATTAAAGCTGAAAAGTAGGGGACAGCAGCGCGTGCTGAACTAATTTTGCACTAATTTTTTGAAAATCGTTTAAAAAATATCTAATTGAGTAAAAAAATGAAAAAAATATAACGACTGTGCTTGCAGTCGTATCATGATCTTTGTATTATGGCGGCACGTTACGGTGAGATGGGTGAGTGGCTGAAACCACATCCCTGCTAAGGATGCATACGGGCAACTGTATCGAGGGTTCGAATCCCTCTCTCACCGCCACGATTTACTTATGTCGCGCTCATAGCTCAGCTGGATAGAGCACTTGGCTACGAACTAAGGGGTCGGGAGTTCGAATCTCTCTGAGCGCACCAATAAGTAAATCTGAAAACGTAGTCTTTTAAGACGACACAAGTTACGCGCTCATAGCTCAGCTGGATAGAGCACTTGGCTACGAACTAAGGGGTCGGGAGTTCGAATCTCTCTGAGCGCACCAACTTGAACAAATTACCGCACATGTTGCGGTTTTTTTGTGCCTGTGATTTATCGTTTTGATGCAGCCTGTCTTTTGTCTTTTGTCTTTTGTCTTTTGTCTTTTGTCTTTTGTCTTTTGTCTTTTGTCTTTTGTCTTTTGTCTTTTGTCTTTTGTCTTTTGCTTGGATTGTATAAAGCGTTCTATTTCATAAAACTACCCATCAGTAAATTTCAATTTTGCTTATCTTCTATAGATAACCCTTTTTTCAGATATTCATAGTGATGCAATTTTTTTAAATCTAAGTTTAAAAAAGAATTGAGTGAGTTAAAGCAGTGATTCAATGATGGCAATATATTTGTTATCTATTTTGAGCATTTATACGTGAGTATTGCTAACTTTAAATTCCAAACTTGTGATGCAAAAGCCCTTTAAAAGTAAATCTAGCTGATTTTTAGCGTGTTTAAAGGGTAATTGTTTATTTGCTGTGCGTTTGGTTAAATTTATATGAAAAAGCTCTTAACAAAAAATAAAAATCACGTATAATGAGCCTCATCAAGACGTCGCGCTCATAGCTCAGCTGGATAGAGCACTTGGCTACGAACTAAGGGGTCGGGAGTTCGAATCTCTCTGAGCGCACCAACTTGATCAAGATTGAAAAAACCGCACATGTTGCGGTTTTTTTGTGTCTGAAATATAGCTAAAAACAATAAATTCAGCTCATCACTCGAGGTTCTAACTTAACTTCTGTTTAACTTTGAGTGCAAAGACCGTATTTCCGCCTAAAGCCGGCAACATGTCGTGATACGGCATATTGCGCATAGCACGAAGTAAAAACGGTGCTTTGTCATCAATCTTCACCGCACTGGTCAATTGTAATAACGACCCTTGTTGTAAGGTGTGAATATGCATTGCACCTCGGACAAACTTTAAGTCTCCACCGGTTGCGGTATATTGATTTTGCAGTAAGTCGGGATAGTTAAAACGCATCTTAAAATCAAAGGGAATATTGATCACACCTAAACCCACCGAAATTTTATAGTCGGCATCCATCAGGTGTGGATTAATTTTCTGTACTTGCATATGTTTGACTTGTCTTGGAAATAAGTGCTTGAACGAAGACACATTAATCCAACGCTGTAAGCTCGAAGGCTCTTGTGCATAATATTGAAAACTGGTGCTAAAGCGCATCAATTCATAATTTTGCCCAAAGGGAACGCGCTGCGCTGTCAAAATAAAGGACACAGGTTCTTTCGAGCTTTGACTTAATTGGGTGACTTTGTCGAGTTGAGAGGCATTTAATTTGAGTTCAGGCAATTGATTTGCAGCGAGAGTTTCACTACTAAAGGCTTTAAATCGGCGCTGTAATGATTCGAGTAAAAAACCATTGGTTCCCGCAGGAATCCCTAATTTAGCATCGGGTAAGGCATTTAATATTTTGCTAAACAAAAAACCTTTGGGCTGATTTAAATCGCCCCATTGGGTCACACTAATCAAGGTGTGTTGTGCGTCAATCTCAAACCACTCAATTTTTCCTGCGCCAAAGGGCACCGGTGCTTGTAGAACCAAACTATTAATGCTGTTGTGATCAATTTGGTGCTGCATCACCATGGTTTCTTTAAAGTTTAAAACCGGAATAGGTGTCGGGATGTGGATGCGATATTCAACTTGGCTGGTTGAACCTTGCTGCTGCAAAACCTCAGCAGATTTTAGTGTGGGAAATAAGCCAGCATAGTTTGGATAATTACTGAGTAATCTGGACACATTTTTGCTGTTGGTTGGGACAACCACGGCGGCACTTTGAAATTTACCAACGACTTTTTGACCTGCTTTCATCGTGGGCAGACTAATCTGCTGTGAGGGATGTGCAAAAATCACGATGTGATCACCGGCAAGATTTGCCAAGGCTTTGGCATTGCCATTAAACAAGTCCAAACTACTAGGGATCTGGGGTTGCCATTGAACGAATTTGGCCCAACTGGTCGATATGCTCAGTCTACTCAGAAACACTAGCATCATGATTATTTTTGTTATCTGCATGTCACATCCTGCGTATGCAATCTTTTATTTGTTGCTGTTTTTAACGTATTTCTAGGTGGAAGGGAAGTAGTGATGTGTTACAACCGACCATTAAAAAGCATGAAGCAAGTTTGAATTGTGGTGTAGTATTTAGCGCAATTCATTTTTAAATATTCATACGCTTATGTCTGAGAATCTACCTGCATTATCGCTGCGCTATTTTTTAAATCTAGAAGAATCACAGGATGGTTTTGCACTAGCAACTTTTGGCAAAAAGCAATTTACGCGTTTTTTAACGCCAGCGATTAGCCTTGGGATTATCATCTGGGGTTTTTACTTGGGTGTAGATGGCGTCGGTGCATACTATGTTGGGCTGGGTGCTTTCTTTTTACTTCTTCAAGGCATCATGCGTTATTGGTTTTTACCGATGATGTTTAAACGCCAGTTTGTAAAATACCAATTGGGCAAAAGTGAACAAGGTATTGATTTATTTCAAGACTATGCAGAAATTCATGCCAATGGTCGTAAGAATGTCTTCCATTATGCTGAAGTGGCAAATTTTGCTGAAGGCAAATTGACCTATATGCTTGAACTGAAAAATAAAACCGTGATTATTGTGCCGAAAAGTGCATTTAAAGATATTGCGGACCAAGCGATTTTTACCAATACTTTTCAGCACTAAGACAATCTATTCATAACAAAAGAGGGAGTAGTATGCAGTCACGTCCATCTAAAATTGTTTGCGTCGGTCGTAGTTATGCAGATCATGCCAAAGAATTAGGCAATGCAATTCCTGACCGTCCTGTACTTTTTATGAAGCCGCCAAGTGCATTAACCGCATTAGACCAAGGCATCTCATGGAATCCTGTATGGGGCAGTTGTCACTATGAATGCGAATTAAGTTTACGTATTGATCGTCCTTTATCGACTGAAACTGATCCTCTCAAAGCCTTAGAAGCAGTTGGAGCTGTGACTTTGGGTCTTGATCTGACCTTGCGTGATCTACAAGATGACTTAAAGAAAAAAGGTCAGCCGTGGGAACGTGCCAAAGCTTATGATGGTTCTTGCATCCTTGCGGATTGGGTTGATGTCCAAGAAGTGGTTCAAGATTGGAAAGATGTGCATTATACCTTGTATGTCAATGATGAACTTCGTCAGAACGGTGATACTGCATTGCTGATTTTTGATGTGGGTACATTACTGGCCGATATTAGCCAAGTGTTTAGTCTTGAAGCGGGTGATGTGGTCATGACGGGTACGCCTGCAGGTGTCGCGGCACTACAGTCAGGTGAGCAGTTGAAAATGACCCTAAAAGGCAAAAATCAGGACTATGTCTGGACAACCTTTGTCAAATAAACTGTGAACGAAATACAAAAAAAGCTGCTTAATGCAGCCTTTTTTTGATTGATTTATTCAGTGCTACTTGATGGCGGTGGCTCATTGGGTTGTAAAGGACCAGTGTCTTTCCATGTTTCATAGGTGTCGGCCATATGCTGTGAGTCGGTGTCTCCCAATGCACCTGCTTTGGCATACCATTGTCGCGCTTTTTCACCATCTCGAATATAATAATGATAATAATGTGCCATTTTCATCGCCGCGTCAGCATCTTGCCCTTGTTCTGCGGCATAGCTTAAATATTCAGCTGCTTTGTCGGGTGTTAACGAAGGATGTTCAGAAAAATAATGTTGATTTCCCAAGACTTTGATCGCTTCGACATTCTTTTGTTTGGCTGCTTTTTTATACCAAATTTGCGCTTGATGCTTATCTTGAATTAAGCCTTTTCCAGTGTCGTACATCCAACCAACGGTATATTCAGCAGCAGGATCATGAGTCTTTTTTGCAAGGTCTAGCACCCAGTGTGCAAGGAAAATATTGCCATCTTGCTGCATCTTTCGAATCACTTGATCTGCATGCGGGTTGCCTTGATAAGCTTGGGTCATCAACCATGCGAATGCGTCCGTAGTGCCTTGATCCGCAGCAGCTTTGTACCAATGTACACTTTGTTCGATATTTTGTTCTGTGCCCGTTCCACTGAGGTATAAATCACCCACTTTCATTTGCGCAGTCGCATCAGCACTTTGAGCTATTTTGAGTGCAGATTTAAATTCACGCTGTTCTTTGGAACTACAAGCCGTTAAAAATACGGCAGATAAACACAGCGCTAAAATGGTTTTTTTATTCATTCGAAATGGAGTCTTTATCATTCTTCGTAGATTTTTTGATCTTAACGGATTGTTGAATCACTTTATAGAGACACTTATAGCTAAATTTAAACACATTTAGGGCTTTAAAACGGATTTCCTAAACTGATCTGGGGTGCAAAGCATCCATTTTTTAAACATATTTATAAACGCTGAGGCATTGGCATAGCCAAGTTCTAAGGCAATATTTTCGACGGTTTGGCCTGCGTTGAGCATGGACATGGCTTTCATGACTTTGAGACGTTGTCGCCATTCATGCAGGGACATCCCAAGTTCTTTTTGACAATAACGCGCCAGAGTACGTTCCGTCATATTTATCCGCTTTGCCAATTGCTCAAGCGCGCTCTGATCCGCAGGATGTTGATGTAAATAATCAAGCAGTTGTTTGAGGGCAGGGTGTTCCGAATGCGGTAAATAGCTACTGACCAATTTGGCTTGATGCAGTTGATCTAAGATCACATGGAGTAAGCGTTGATATTCGGCCGTATTTTCCATGAGATCGGCTTGTTGATGCAACAGACGCAAATGGCTGAATATCGCTGTAACTAAAGGTGAGCTGAGTAAAATCCCCGGTTGTTTCGGTAAGTGAGTACATAGCGATTCATGTACATATAAGGTTCCATGTGAAACCGCTGTACGATTTAAACCACTATGTTCTAAATGTGGGGGAAGCCAGATGCCATAAGGCGGTGGGGTAATATAGTCAATCTGATTGATGTTCACTTCCATTACGCCATTAAAGGCATAGACAAACTCACCCCAAGCATGCCCATGGACGGGATAAACAGACAGTGCAGGATCGTCACGAAAACTGATCCACAGCGCTGCTTGAATTTCATCGTTGGTGGGAAGTTGTTGCAACTGCGTATGATCTGCACGAGCTTTATAACCCATAAGAAATTTTGCCTGAATAAGAAGATCACTTGTCTATTTTGAAGTATATATTTTATTTCTGACAGTTCTATAGTGTTGCTTGTCCTATTGTCGAGTAAATAGTGTGGAACAGCGTAAGACGCTAGATGCAAAAGCTTCTGGCCTGATGATTATTTTGTGCATGATTTTAGGGATTCAGCAGGTCATTTTGAAATTGGCCGCGGTTGATATTGCGCCGATCATGCAAATTGCCATTCGATCGGGTTTGGCTGCGCTGTTGGTCTTTCCACTGATTCGTCTCAAGCCGG
Organism: Acinetobacter sp. YH12045; assembly: GCF_013419925.1. Taxonomy (NCBI): domain Bacteria; kingdom Pseudomonadati; phylum Pseudomonadota; class Gammaproteobacteria; order Moraxellales; family Moraxellaceae; genus Acinetobacter; species Acinetobacter sp. YH12045. The sequence goes on from NZ_VOZE01000005.1 coordinate 277,016, forward strand.
GAACACATTTATATACACGCGAATACTTGCTGCCGGGTATTTGGTTGGCGTTTTTATTTTCAGCTGAATTTATTTTAGTGGCAGAATCCCTGCGCTATACCTCTGCATCACATACCGTTGTCTTGCTCTATACCGCACCGATATTCGTGGCACTAGGTTTACATTGGAAGTTGCCTGAAGAAAAGCTTACAGCGATCCAATGGGTCGGTATTTTTATTGCCTTTTCAGGAATAGTACTGTCGTTTATGGGACGTGAAAGTAGTACTACAGTCAACACTCAAGCCCTGTTGGGTGATGCGATGGCATTACTTGCTGGGGTGATGTGGGCCTTGACCACCATTTCATTAAGACTCACCAAACTCTCTGATGCACCTCCGACTCAGACCTTGTTTTATCAGTTGGTTGGTGGTTGTGTATTTTTATTACCCGTGGCGTGGCTGACAGGACAAATGACTGTACATTGGACGGTGTTGTCCATCAGCAGTATGATTTTTCATGTGCTCATTATTTCATTTTTTAGCCTGATGCTTTGGTTTTGGCTGTTAAGTAAATATCTGGCCAATGGTCTGGGCGTTTTTTCATTCCTTACCCCAATCTTTGGACTGGTCTTTGGCGTATTGATCTTAAACGAAACGATTGAACTGAATTTTATCTTGGGGACGGCCTTAGTAATGGTCGGAGTGATGACGGTAACCTTGCATCGGTGGTTGTCTAAATTGATGGGACGTCAGCGCACAGCGACCTAAGATCATGTATAAATAAAAAAGGAGAGCTACGGCTCTCCTTTTTTTATTTACGCTTATTTTTCTTCAAAAATAGTCGCAAGTGGAATCGAGAGTTTGGCCGCGAGATAATCATCCGATTCGACCAGTTGCGGCCCAATTTTTTCCATCCAAACATCATCTGGATCGACGCGACCTAAATCTTGCCGTTTAGGGAGCGGATAGGGCAGCTTACTGTAAAAACTCCAAAAGTCCACTTGGGTTAAATTACGAACTAAAACATAATGATCATCATCTGTACGTTTAATCAGGTGTTGCTCTTCAAACAATAAAATATAGCTTGGCAGGCGGCCGATTTCATCACGCCCTAAAACCTCAAGCGCTTCTTTTTCTGTCACGCTCTGACCGAGTTTTTGCTTTTTATAAAATAATTCAAGCAAATCCATCAACATAATAACAGGATGACGTTTTTGGTCGTTGCCCGAATTGAAAGCGGTCAGTGCATAACTAATTTCTACCCCAATCAGCACGATATTCCATGAAAGGAATATCCAAAGCAGGAAAATTGGCACTGCAGCAAAAGCACCGTAAACGATTTGATAACTGGTGAAATTTGACATGACAAAACCAAAGAGGTTTTTGAGTAATTCAAATACCACGGCACTAAAGACACCCGCGATCAGCGCCGCCTTAATCGGCACACTGCGGTTGGGAATCGTCCAATACAGAATGAAAAAACCTAAAATGGTCAATGAAAAAGACAAGATCCACAGCAGAAAAGCCCCATCTAGTTCATAGCCGGCAAAATTATTGCTGAGGACATTCATAGAGGCCACAGTGGATGACACAACAAATGCACTACCCAGTAAGATTGGGCCTAATGAAATAATGGTCCAATAGCGCATAAAGCCAATAATGCCACCACGTGTCTCACGCACCCGCCAAATTCGGTTAAATACCGTCTCAATACTGGTCAGCATCATGACTGTGGTAATGAATAAAAACAGCACACCTATCACGGTCAAGTTACTGGATTTATCGGTGAAGGCATTTAGCGCTTTATCGAAAGCAATCGTCGTTTTCGGTAGGAAATTACTATAAATCAATTGTTGAAGCTGTTGACGAGCAGGTTCTAAAGCTTTAATTGAGGAGATGATGACCAAGAATACGGTCAACATGGGTACCACTGCAAACAAGGTGGTATAGGTTAATGATCCTGCTTGTTCACGGCAGCGATCGGCTTCAAAACGTCGAATGACAAATAAAACAAACTGAAACCATTTCTTGTCGTAAAAGGGAAGTTTTTTTAAAAATGCTTCGATCATTCGTTCAAGTCTCGAGTTATTTTAGTCATGTTTATGCAATTTTCATCACTTAGCTTAACCAAAAAATAGGAAAAATACCGTATAGTTTTCTTTTTTCATTGAATTTATAAAAATGACGCAAGCTTATGTACTGGTGCTGTATTACAGCAAATATGGTTCAACACGTGAGATGGCACATTTAATTGCCAATGGAATTGAAGCGTCTGGAATGGCAGTAAAAATACGAACCGTTCCAAATTTATCTACTGTGGTGACTGACGTGCAGCCCAGTATTCCTGCCGAAGGCGATATTTACTGTAGCTTAGATGACTTAGCGCATTGCTCAGGTTTAGCCCTTGGTTCGCCAACACGTTTTGGTAATATGGCGTCGGAAATGAAATATTTCTGGGATCAAACCACAGCGCTTTGGCTCAATGGCGCATTACATGGCAAACCTGCCTGTGTGTTTACCAGTTCAGGTTCAATGCATGGGGGACAGGAAAGTACTTTGCTGACCATGCTGCCACCTTTGTTTCATCACGGAATGATGGTTATGGGTTTAAGTAATGCCCATCCTGCATTATCGAATACCAAAACGGGTGGTACACCTTATGGTGCAAGCCATGTCAGTGGTCCACGCCATGATCAGTCATTGAGTCAAGATGAGCGTAACTTGTGTGAAGAGCTGGGTAAACGCCTAGGCGAAGTCGTCAAAAAGTTGATTTGATACTTACTTGCTCTAGGAAGTTGCGCTAACTTTGTAGCGAACGGGCAAGAAAAGGCTTAAATATTGCACTTTTCTTGCTTTATTTACGTGTGACGTCTTTTTATTTATGACGTTGTATACCACCCAAAATATAAAAATAAATCTGTCGAACCATTCCTGAAATATTAAAAATAAATGTTATCAACAATATATTGAAAGTTTTTAAATACAGCCTGCTCAGTGATGGTTTCGAGTCGAATATAGCTGTCTCTTTGGGCGCGTTATTTTTATTTTTTGATTACATGATTTGTATTTAAATTTCTTCTTTGGGGTATGTGATGTCTATTATTAATTTTCGAATGATTTTCTTGTGTTCCGTATTGGCTGCATCTTCCTTGTGTACGGCAATGCCAGTTTTATACAGTATGGATTTCCCGCAAGAGAACAAAGACGAAGAAAAAGAATTTTTGGCGAAAAAAGATCAAGTTAAAGTGGACTCAAAATCTTTAACTGATGTTTCAAAATAATTGATTCGCCATGGTTTTCGAATAGCATTTCAATAGACTAGAAATACATATTAGAAAAACAATAACCTATAAAAAAAGAGCGCTGATGCGCTCTTTTTTAATTTCGAAATTAGTCTTGATCCGAAGTCTTTGCAGCGTCTTCAGGCTGTTGCTCAATTTCAAAGCGCTGTTTGCAATCTAAACATTGGTAGTCGAGAAAAATATTTTGATCGACGATCACGCCGGCTTTTTTACCAAAACGGTGTCCGAGAAAACCGCCTGTAATGCCGACGCTAATTGCACCAACAAAAGTCCCGATGGTTCCGCCCATAATCACGCCAAGTGGGCCAGCAGTCACGCCACCAATCGCAGCACCAATAGATGCGCCAGATGCCGCACCACCGACAGTCCCTGCAGCAGTTCCTGCACCACTGAGTAAGACCCCACCAATTTTTTGTAAGTTTTGTTCATGGTTACGCTTTTCAATATGGGTTGATCCACATTTTGGACATTTAACTGTCGTTTCCATGTTTTGCTCTTCTGTATTCATAACTTTCCATAGCCTTAAAAAATAAAGTGGCCGAATTTATGGTGCAGCATAATGTAATTTGACAGATGAGTAGTTGACCCATTCGATCAAATGCAACGATTTTCCTGAATTTTATCGAGTTTTGCACACCGATGTTTTGTCTGCTTGTAACTAAGGCGTTAAAAAGTGCGCTTTATGTCACCTTAATCGCAAATTTTTAGTAAAAAAAAAGAACACATGATGTGTTCTTTTTTCTTTTGAACGCAAACTAGTCACGAACAAATTCAACTGTACCATTCGCCAGTGATTTCACACGTGCCAATGATTCAACGCGATAGCCTTTTTCAAGCAAAATATCACGACCAGGTTGGAATGATTTTTCAATCACGATACCGATACCCAATACTTCAGCACTTGCTTGATGAATAAGATCTGCAAGACCTAAAGCCGCTTGACCATTGGCCAAAAAGTCATCAATCACTAAAACTTTATCTTCAGCATTGATGTGCTTTTTAGAAATTGCGATCGTGCTTTCAGTTTGTTTGGTAAAAGAAAACACTTTTGAGCGATACAAATCATCTTTTAACGTCAAAGATTGATATTTACGTGCAAAAATCACAGGAACACCAAGTTCAAGACCAGCCATTACTGCAGGTGCAATACCTGATGCTTCAATCGTAATGATTTTTGTGATGCCAGCATCTTTAAAAAGACGGGCAAATTCTTGACCAATTTGCTGCATCATCACAGGGTCAATTTGGTGGTTCAGGAAAGAATCGACTTTCAGAACTTCTTCAGAGAGAACGATACCTTCAGCTAAGATTTTCTGTTCCAGAGCGTGCACGGGAGAATCCTCGAGGGGGCAGGTGCTTTTTAAAGCAAAAGCGTATTTTAAAAAGCACCATGAAAAATGCAAGCGAAATTGATCAAATCAATTAATTTGTTGCACCTTTATAGCCCGTTAACAATAAACCGTAAGAGGTTTTATTGTCTTGGTGGGAAACTTTGACAGGTAGATAATCTAGTTTTGGTGCTAACCAGAAAGTCGTTTGACGGCCTGGTTTGTCATGACGCATCACGACTTTAACGGTGTCAAAAGTTCCATAAGTGGTTTTCACTTTTTCAGTGCCTTGTTTCAAGAACTTACGAGCTTCAACCTCTTTGGCATCGGCAATGTAGTAATTCGATTTCAAACCACCATTTTTTAAATCTTCACGAATTTGCAATTCAGCATTGAGTTCATCTAACACACCTGATTTCCACGCAAATGAACGCGCTTTATCATCTTTTTTGGTATTAATGGTTTTTGCGCCAGCATTAAAATTAATATTCATGGTGTTGTTGTGCACCAAAATTTTGCTGCTGCGGCTAAAGCTGTTCGAGTGAATTTGGCTGCCATTTAAACTAAAACGACTGGTTTCAGTTGCAGAGGCCATCGCACCAGCTTTTGCTGCGAAAACATAGGTCCAGTTATTCCCAGATTGTTTTAGGGTACGTGTTGCAGAACCCAAATTTTTGCCATTGTAGTTAAATTGGTAGTTGGCTTGGAATGGACTCATGGCAAATGACTGACTTGAGAAACCAGTCAAAAGCAGTGTAGTCGATACCCCAGCAACAAGACCTAAATTTTTCAAAACTGAATGTGCCATAAGTATGGTTTTCCTATTCAATAGAAGTGCGGTGGACTAAACCACCTGATATGTTTATTATGCGGCTGGATTGTGGAGAATCACGTCACAAATCCGTGCCTAATGTATATGTTGTGTAGCGTTTTATAGGCTCAAGATATCTAAGTACAGGATAAGTCTAGCTTTCCTTTTGCTTAATTGGCGTGACTTCATCGTCTTTTAAATTTGAATCATCCCAGTCTTCAATCCGTTCTTGCGACATCTTGGTGAACAATGCGGTTAAATTAACATTACCAATCACCACCAATTCGGCCTCACGTAAAACAGCATGGTTGACATGGACTTTGCCCAATGTGTCGATAATCGATCGACTTTTACCGAGCCAGCGATTCAGGTCTAAATACAGTAAATCATCTTTAACTTTGATCACATTGAGCTTTTCCAAAATCATACCCAATGGATCTTGGTTGAGTACTTTTTGATAGAACCATAACGCCATGCGCACGCCCATCTTATACAGAACATTTGGATACTTCGCTTCAATCACTTGTGTATCACTAATTTGTTCAAATACGATCAATTGGGTTTGTTTGTTGAGTTCCATCTGTACCAGTTTTAAATCAACAGAGAGTGTTATGATCAGCCCGTTATAATCCAATGTGGCATACAGTCGAAGCCAGTCATCATGCAGGTCAGCATGCAAGTCTTTGAGCATTTTCACATTATCGGTCACAAAGCGCTGAAATGTCGCATTTAAAAACACTTGAGACATTGGGAATTCACGCTCATCTTCAATAAATCCTTCAGCTTTTTGGTACACTTGGCGTATACGTTTAGCGATATTGGAAACTAGCGTTTGCATAAGAAGTGCATCCTGACAAATTATGTTTTTTAACGATGTTTATCTTGTCGATTTCTATAAAAACACAAGGTTTTGATCTTGCAGTTTAGCAAAATAAATTGCACCATTTTCATGATTTTAATTGTGCATTATCTATGTGTTGATGGATTTCTCGTTTTCATCAAAAAATGAATACGAGTTTTATTTTATACTGTTTTAAGCAGTTTGGGGAATGCGGCAAATTGTCGGTTTAATGTGATGCTGAAAAAAATAACGTTCATGCCCTTGATGAAAGAGTGGTGGAAAGATCCCATATTTGCAACTGCATTGGCGTTTGCTGCTGTGTTGCATTTGGCTTTTTTAACCATGCAATTTTCCATGCCCCAAGAGGCGGATTATAACACCAAAGAAATTGCAGTTTCTTTACGTTCTACGACGGAAAAAATTGAACATGCAGACTTTTTAGCACAAGCCGATCAGCAGGGCTCTGGGACATTCCGTGAGTCACATCGTATGTCGAGTGACATGCCTGCACCGATGATCGAACAAAAAGCCGGGGAGCAAAAAAGCGAAGCTTTAGAACAACTGCAACAAAAGAAAGAGCTGAGCTTTGAAGACAAAGTGTTGATGACAACCTTGAGTTGGCAAAAACAAGCGGAAGAAAACAGTCGCAAAAAAGCCGTTGAGGAGTTGAATAGTCAGTTTCAGGCCAAGGCTGCGATGGTGGCGAGTATCGAAGCTCAATATTTACAACGCCAGCAAAACTTTAGCCGTCAGCAAAAAATTAAAACCATTGATGGTATTCAAGCCAAGCAAGATGTTTCTGCTGCTTACATGGAAAAGTTTCGCGAAAAAGTCGAGTTTTACGGTAACCGTTATTATCCTGAAGCAGCAAAACAGCAGCAGCTACGCGGTGAAGTACGCTTAATGGTTATTTTGAACAGTAATGGCGGGATTCGTGCCATTCGTTTGATCGAAAGTTCAGGTTCAAACTTATTGGACGAAGCTGCAAAAACCTCTGTACGTAAGGCGGCACCTTTTGGTTTGTTTGATGCCAAAATGAAAGACATCTCAGAACTTCGTATTGTGCGTACTTGGCGCTTCGATCCTGCAGAAGCAGAGTTTGAGGTGCGTTAAAATTCAGTCGCGATAGCGTCGCAAAACTTCGCAGATTTCGACGCTAAAATTCGTATACCATTGGTTTTTTCCCAATTGCTGCGCCACTAGATGTTGTGCATCTTGTTGCCAAGCTCGAATGTCTTCTAATGTATTCCAGTAGGAAAGGGCGATTTCATGCTCATCCTCTGTCAGCGCTTCAAAATGTTGACAGTTAAAGTGTGTCAAGGCTTTGTCTCTAAGCTGCTGTGCAGTCGAAAAATACAGCTCATCAAGCGTACGAATGCGTGCTTTAAAAATCACGACATATTGCATATCTTTCCTTCCTTGTTTTTTATGACGATAAAAAAAGCGAGCCGGAGCTCGCTTTTTTAGTTCTTAATCTCTTTCCAGATAAGGGTTATCAAACCCCAATTTGGCTAAAATCTCGATCTCCAAAGCTTCCATTTCTTCAGCATCTTCATCAGAGGTTTCATGGTCATAGCCCATCAGGTGCAACGTACCGTGTACCAGCATATGCGTAAAGTGGGTCAGGGGGGCTTTGCTTTGTTCTTGTGATTCTCGAAGAACTACAGGAATACAAATCACCAAGTCGCCAATCGGAAATGAGTCTAAAACTGCCGCCATTTCATCTGGGAGATCGCTCGGAAAAGACAGCACATTGGTAGGTTTGTCTTTGCCACGATATTCCAAGTTCAATTTGTGGCTTTCATCATTGTCCACACATGCAATACCGATCTCACAATCACTTTGTGTATCGATATGATGTAAAGCCGTTTCCACGACTTTTTTGATATGCGCACGTTTCACCACCAATTCAGGTGACTGAAAATTTTGCTGCAAGGAGAGATTAAGTTTCAAAATGAATCCTTAAATGTTTTCGTCTTGATGCTGCCCATCAGCTTTAGCATCATTGTCCGCCACCAAGGCTTCCTGACGTGCTTTACGTTCCGCACGTTGTTCAGCTGTGAGGCGATGTTGTTCGCTGTCCCATCCCTCATAGGCTTCAACAATTTTTTGAACCAATTGATGACGTACCACGTCACGAGAGTGGAAGCGAGTAATATGAATTTCTTTAATTTTTTCAATCACACGTAAGGCATGTGCCAAACCAGATTGTTGACCACGAGGTAAATCGACCTGTGTAATGTCGCCCGTGATCACCGCTCGAGAACCAAAGCCTAAACGGGTGAGGAACATTTTCATCTGTTCAGGGGTAGTGTTCTGTGCTTCATCTAAAATCACAAAAGAATGATTTAAGGTACGACCACGCATGTAGGCGAGTGGTGCAACTTCAATCACTTGACGTTCAATCAGTTTTGCGACTTTTTCAAAACCCAGCATTTCATACAAAGCGTCGTAGAGAGGACGTAAGTAAGGGTCAATTTTTTGGCTCAAATCACCGGGTAAAAAACCCAGTTTTTCACCTGCTTCAACCGCAGGGCGAACCAATAAAATACGCTGAATTTCATTACGTTCTAGCATATCTACAGCAGCGGCGACCGCGAGATAAGTTTTACCTGTACCCGCTGGGCCGATACCAAATGAAATATCGCTTTGTAAAATACGCTGTACATAGCGTTTTTGATTGGCACCACGTGGATTGATCCGACCTTTACGGGTTTGTAGATAAACATTGTCTAAACCGGTATGCTCATTTTCAGAAAAATCTTCCTGAATTTCGCGGTCAGTCTGACTGCCTTGAATCATCATGTGTAAAATGTCCGCACTAATCTGTAGATTGGTTTCGGACTCTTCATAAAGACGGTGAAGGAGACTTTCGGCTCTCTCTACCGCATCGATTTCCCCATCAATAAAAAAAGCATCTGCACGATGAGAAATTTTGACATCTAAACGTTGTTCAATTTGTTTGAGATGACCGTTATAGGCACCGAGCATGCTTTGTAAACGGTCAAGTGGAATACCAGCAAAAGTTACAGTACGTCGAATCGCTGCAGTCAAGAGAATTCCTTTAAATTGGTCTGACGATTAAGCTTACATTACGCCACGTCAGGCTCAAGATTCAAGAGTTCACCGTAAACAAACTTCAAAGTTTTAATATCTGTCACTTCAATCTCTGCAAAACGCCCAACCCATGCAGGATCACCGATAAAGCTAACCAAACGTGTATTGTCTGCAGTACCAATCAGCAAGTTCGGATCTTTGTCTGAAACAGACTCAATCAAGACACGTTGAATGGTCCCAAGCATTGCATCAGTTTTATCGATACTGGATTGTTTAATCCATTGTTGAACTTTTGCAAGACGTTCTTTTTTCACATCTTCAGGGGTTGTGTCTTCAAGTTCTGAGGCAGGAGTACCCGGACGTTTTGAGTAGATGAAACTGTATGAATGATCGAAGTCCATATCTTGGATAAATTGATAAGTTTCTTCGAAGTTTTCGTCAGTCTCACCCGGGAAGCCAATAATAAAGTCGCTAGATAAATGCATATCAGGGCGAACTTGACGTAATTTAGCAATTTTATCGATATATACATCAATCGTGTGGTTACGTTTCATGGCTTGTAGAACGTCATTCGAACCACTTTGAACCGGTAGATGCAAGTGAGAAACCATTTGCGGTAAGTCACGGTAGCATTGAATCAAGTCATCGTTAAATTCAAGCGGGTGCGATGTGGTGTAACGAATACGACCAATCCCTGGAATCTCAGCAACTAAACGTAATAAGTCTGCAAAGGTACAGATTTCCCCTTCAAAAGTTTCACCACGGTAGCCATTCACGTTTTGGCCGAGTAATGAAATTTCACGTACGCCTTTTTCAGCTAAAGTGGCAATTTCAGCCAATACATCATCCAGTGGACGTGATACTTCTTCTCCACGTGTGTAAGGAACCACACAGAAAGAACAGTATTTTGAGCAGCCTTCCATAATCGAGACAAAGGCTTTAAACCCTTCTACACGCGGTTCAGGTAAAAAGTCGAATTTTTCAATGTCAGGGAATGAAATATCCACCAACTGAATTTTTTCTTTTTTTGGTTTGACCACTTGCTCAGTATGTTGATCCAGCATTTGCGGTAAACGGTGTAAGGTTTGTGGACCAAACACCATATCTACATACGGTGCGCGTTTTTGAATGTTGTCACCTTCCTGAGAGGCAACACAGCCACCAACACCAATCACCAAGTCAGGATTTTTTTCTTTCAGCTTGCGCCAGCGGCCTAACTCAGAAAATACTTTTTCTTGTGCTTTTTCACGGATAGAGCAGGTATTCATCAGGAGAATATCCGCTTCTTTTGGATCGGTTGTCAGCACATAGCCGTGAGAATCACCTAAAAGGTCGCCCATACGTTGACTGTCATACTCATTCATCTGACACCCTTGCGTTTCGATGTACAGTTTTTTCACTGTTCCATCTTGAGCTGGGGTGTGCTGTGGCTGGGTAACAGTGTTATCTGGGGCAGCTTGGGCACTATTGGGGATGAAGGTTTGAACCGTCATGTAGGCTCCTAAAGGAATTTTATGAAAATCAATAACCATACGTGGCTGACAGACAATTCAATCAATTGAATTGTGCAGCTGCGGAGGTCAAAAAGGGGATTTTAAGAATGGGCAATATTTTAGCAGTAATTTACTAGAAACTTACAGCCTAAAATGACAACTCTGCCATATTGATTTATGAAGCAAAAATGTTTGAAAATTAATATTGGCTAATCATAAGGTTACATAACAGAACACAATGCAGAGTTTAGAATTATTAAACTAATTCCTAAACAAAGTTCGATGTGCTGTAACTGAGCAGAATGACATGAAAGAAGGCAAGTGGATGTTAAAACATAATTTTAAACAGAAAAATTACGCTAAATTACTTGCTTTGAGTGTCGGGCTCTCCGGAATTTCTGCGTTTTCCCAAGCCGCAGATGAGCAGTTTAACGATGCTTTACGTGCTGCGAATGCAGGCAATATTAGTTTATTACAACAATATCAATCATCCATGCAAAATGACGTTTTGGGCTATTATCCAGAATATTGGTTACTGAATAACAATTTGGCTTCACAACCTGCAAGTGCCATTATTAATTTTGCACAGCGCTATCCAAACTCGGCAATGGCAGAAAAATTAGCCGCAGATTATGTTGAAGAAAAAGTCAAACAAGCTGATTTCGCTACAGCACAGCCTGTCTTGCAATATGTGACTAATGCTGACCGTGCTGAAACATGTGCTATGGCTCAAGTCCGCGCAAAGTCGGGCGACCCTCTGGTTTACGCAGAATTTAAAGATGTATGGTTGACCACAAACTCACAACCTGACTCGTGTACGGGCTTGGGCCGTATGATGCTGTCGAGTCCTTTAATGACTCAAGATGACCGCCATCAACGGATGTGGGGACAGTTAAGAGCGGGTCAGTCAGGACAAGCGATTGCGACTGCGCAAACCATTGGCGTAAATATTAATTTGTCACAACTCAACACCATTCAAGCCAATCCACTGAATTATTTATGGTCTGCACCCAAGGCCACAGCTGAAGATCATGCATACCTGATTTATGCGATGGGTCGATTGGCCGATAGCGACTTAAATGGCGCGATTTCTTCGGTGAAACGTGCAGCAGAAGGCACACCAGCCGATGTACAAAAAGCCCTATACCGTAGTGTCGGGTATATCGGTGGTACAACGGTAATGAAAAATAATTTCAACCGTGAAGTTCTAAATTATCTTGATTTGAGTTATGGACTGCCTTTTAGTGCAGAAGAAGCCGAGATTTATGCGCGACAAGCCATTCGTTTTGGCGCATGGGAAAGTGTCATTCGTGCAATTGATGCGATGAGCGTTTCGCAAAAGCAGGAAGACCGTTGGCAATATTGGTTAGCACGTGCCTCTGAACAACGTGGAGATGCCTCATCTAAACGTGCGGCTAAAGAAATTTATCGCAAGCTTGCCGTTGGCGATGATTACCATAATTTGTTAGCACGTGACAAAATTGGTCAGTCTTATAACAATATTCCGTCAAATGTGCAGCCTTCGTCACAAGATGCGCAGCGTCTCAGTCAGGATATTCACTTCCGTCGTGCCTTTGCATTGCGCAATATTAATGCATCTGACAGCTATATTAACCGTGAATGGAACTGGGCAGTGCGTCAAGCCTACTTAAAGCATGATGATGGCATGATTCTTGCCGCAGCTAAACGTGCAACCGATATGGGGTGGTATGATCGGGCGATTTATGCAGCAGATCGAACCACTAAACAGCACAATTATGCTTTACGTTATGCTATGCCGCATCAAAATTATGTGGTGAGTCATAGTCGTAATGCAGGTATTGACCCTGCATGGGCTTATGGCTTGATGCGTCAAGAAAGTCGGTTTGTTACTAGCGCACGTTCACATGTCGGTGCCGGTGGTTTAATGCAAATTATGCCAGACACTGCAAAATTGGTGGCTCGTCAGATGGGGGAGAGTTATAACCCCGCTGCATTAACGGATATGAATACCAATATCCGTTATGGCACTTTCTATTTATCGATGATTCAACGTCAATTGAGTAATAGTCCAGTATTAGCGACTGCAGGCTACAATGCGGGTCCAAATCGTGCTCGACGCTGGCAGCCTGAATATCAAGCGATTGCAGCGGATCAATATACCGAATCGATTCCATTAACGGAAACGCGAGACTATGTAAAACATGTGATGACCAATGCAACCCATTACGGCCTTTTATTGGGTCAGGGACCGCAATCGATTGAAAAACGAATGCAAATGATTCCATTACGGAATGCGCAATAAGCATTAAAGCAATGCGCCTGTTTTAAGGCGCAATATGGGTAAATAATGAATGCCGAATTGAACATTAGACCTGTTTATCGAATACTGACATCACTGCTCATCGGCAGTGGTGCAGGCTTTGGTGTGTCTGTGCTTTCGGCAGCACCCGTGGTTAATGGCTATGTGATGGATGTGCAAATGGTGCCAGCTGTTTGCGCCTATGACCCTTTAAAAAGTAAAAAACGTAAATGTCTGGAAGGGTATTCACTCAATATCACGGGACTATATCCAGAAACTTCTACCCGTGATTGCACCACCAATAGTTCAGCTAAACTTTCTCCGTTGCAAGCCAAAGTGGTTGCACGGATTATGCCTGATGAAAATGCTCGCGTGGCGCTTTGGCACACTACCGGCGGCTGTATCCCAATGAATGCTAGTCAGTATTTCAGAACCATTATTAATCATGCAGATAAGCTAAAAATTCCAGATGAATTGACTAGCCAAGAAACCCAATCCATTCAAGCCAATGTCTTGCGTAATAAAATGTTGCGTATGAACAGCGGATTGGTATCCCAAAGTATTGAATTTAACTGTATGCAAACCCGTGGTGGCAGCCTACTGACAGAGATTAAAATTTGCTATAAAAACAATGGTCAGTATAAAAGTTGCCCTACGACTATTGTCGGAAATTGTCCTGCAACTTTCATAATTAAAGGTTCTTTCTAAGCTTTTTTCGGCATTTTATTTATATTTCCTATCATACTTTTGTTGAAAAGCATTCTCTTTTACATGCAAGCGTCAAAAGATTGGAGTACAATCTTTGCCGTTTATGATTATTAAGATTAGATAGAACAGCTATTTAATCATTATGACCTTCCTCAATTGGAGATAATTACATGAAGCAAGCAGTTCGTGTTGCCGTTACTGGCGCAGCTGGTCAAATCGGTTATAGCTTATTATTCCGTATCGCAAGCGGTGAAATGTTGGGTAAAGACCAACCAGTTATCCTTCAATTATTAGAAATTCCAGTTGAGAAAGCTCAACAAGCGCTTAAAGGCGTAATGATGGAACTTGATGACTGCGCATTCCCTCTTTTAGAAGGTATGATCGGTACTGATGATCCTAAAGTTGCATTCAAAGATGCTGACTACGCTCTTCTTGTAGGTTCACGTCCACGTGGTCCTGGTATGGAACGTGCTGACCTTCTTAAAGTAAACGGTGAAATCTTCATCGGTCAAGGCCAAGCCCTTAACGAAGTTGCTAGCCGTGACGTTAAAGTTCTTGTTGTAGGTAACCCTGCAAACACTAACGCTTACATCGCAATGAAATCTGCTCCAGATCTTCCAGCGAAAAACTTCACAGCAATGTTACGTCTTGACCACAACCGTGCGTTAACTCAACTTGCTCAAAAAGCGGGTGTTGCAGTTTCTGACATCGAAAACATGACAGTTTGGGGTAACCACTCTCCAACAATGTATGCTGACTACCGTTTTGCAAATGTAAACGGCGAAAGCTTAAAAGACAAAATCAACGATGCTGCTTGGAACAAAGACGTATTCCTTCCAACTGTTGGTAAACGTGGTGCTGCGATCATCGAAGCGCGTGGTCTTTCTTCTGCTGCTTCTGCTGCAAACGCTGCAATCGACCATATGCGCGATTGGGCTCTTGGCACAAACGGCAAATGGGTAACTATGGGTATTCCTTCTGACGGTTCTTATGGTATTCCTGAAGGCGTAATGTTCGGTTTCCCTGTAACTTGTGAAAATGGCGAATACAAAATCGTTCAAGGTCTTGAAATCGACGAATTCAGCCGTGAACGTATCAACGTCACTCTAAACGAGCTTGAAGAAGAACGTGCAGCAGTTGCTGACATGGTTAAATAATTTAATTTTTTAAATTAAATTATAAAAAAAAGCACTCCATTTGGGGTGCTTTTTTATGGCCTGCGAAAAATACCAAGCTTAAGTTTTGAACAAAAAATAACACGTTGAGATGTAGTTGCAACTGACAAAGTCAATTAAACAGATAACTATGAAGATGGAAGAAATGTTTTTGGCTTGAGGAGAACGGCAATGTTTGATCAACAACCGACGTTGGAACTATTTTTTGAACAATTGGGGTTAGATGCAAGTCCGGAAGGCATTGATCAATTTATCGAAACGCATCAAATCACCATGGATGTTCCATTGCATGAAGCGCCATTTTGGACGAAGTCACAGCGTGACTTCATTATCAGTCATTGGAAAAAAGATGATGACTGGGCCATAGTGGTCGATATTTTAAATGAACAATTGCATACAGAACATAAGCTTTTCGGATCATGCAAAATCTAAATACAATTTGAAACAACAAACCTAGTTTTAACGCTAGGTTTTTTTAGCTTCATCATATAAGTTAATTAAATAATAAATGACAGATTAGTTGATAAGGAGGGCGAGATGCTCAATCAAAATAAACCATCCTTAGCTTTATTGTTTTCTCAATTGGGGTTAGCTAGCAGTCCAGCTGCGATCGAGTTATACGTGCGTACGCATCAGCTTGCTGCAAGTGAAAATTTACATGATGCGCCATTTTGGAATAAAGCGCAGCGTGATTTTCTAATCAGTCATTTAGTACAAGATGATGATTGGGCGATTTGGATTGATGAGCTGAATCAACAGTTGCATATGGATGCATATAAGCTGCAGCCAGCATAAATTTCATTTCTCCACAAATAAAAAAACACCTCCTCGGAGGTGTTTTTTTATTTAGTGCAGTTTGCTTTGGCGTAATTCTGAAAACCAGTCTTCTTGGCGATATGGATTAAATGCAGGATGCTCAAGTAATGTGGTCAGTTTGAATTCTTGAGATTTGCAGTACTTATTTAGCCAGTGGCGGGTTAACGCAGGTTCCTGTTTTACTGCAGAGGCATAGGCCAGGTAGAAGTAAATGTCGCCATGTTCAGCTTTGGACATCGGTTTCATAATCTGCTGGGTAATCAGGGCATAGCGCTGCTCTTGGGTAATTTCAAAAAATATCATATAAGCTTTGGCTAAATGTACAGACAAACTGACGTATAGCTCAATCGGCATTTCTTCAAATTCAATCCGGCTTTGCTCAAGTAGAACAATGGCTTCTTGCAGAAAATACACTTGTTCTTGATGGTTCTTACTTAAATTAACCAATTGCAGGCGTAAGTCTGCGCGCTCAAGAGCAAGTTCAGGGCTGTTGCCTTGTAGAAATAATTGATCGGTTTCGCCAATACGCTGAATAATTTTATGACTGTTTTGACGCATCGGGTACATCCTCATCTATGAATGACTCATATATGAGGATAGTTTAAGGGATTTAAAGGAGGAATCTCGAATTACCACATCGAGTTGTCATTACGTAGCCAAGCCGTAATCGATAAACGTTGATGTTTTGCTTCGAGTACCTCGTGTAATAGGTCACTTTGGAATAACGCAATGCGATTCGGTTTAGGTTCTAAAATATGCCAAACATCATTCTTATCTTGTAAGCGCAATTCACCGCCCCAGTCGGCTTGCCAATATTCATGCAAATAATAAACCGCTGAAATGACACGTCCATTTTTGCCTTGAGGATTATCTTTGTGTAGTGCATAAAACTCACCTGCGTTATAACAAGCAAAATGTGCTTCGACTTCGTGAATGCCAGAAAAAAATGCACGATTAAATTGTTCTGATAAATGTTCTAAAGCTTGAATATGTTCTTGTGCGACATCTAATGTGTCGTTAATCCATAAAATATGATCACTTCTAATTTTACTGATGACCCCATTTTGTACGGCTGCATCCCTAAATTTATTCAAATTTGACATACATTCTTCAACAAGTGCATGTATATATTCAGCAGGATAAGCGTCATCAATAATGCTAAACCCGTGTTGATCTAAATCATCGAGGATTTGATCAACCGGCCAAGACTTTGGGAGAAAGGCTGTTTCCATATACGATCCATAAAGTTGTGGAAAAAAAGGTGACGTATTCTAGAGCAAGAATAGCATCGGAATGAAACTATTTTTCATGCTAAAATGTCCGTTGATATTAGGAATTAAAGAAACATGAATTACCGTCACCATTTCCATGCAGGCAACTTTGCCGACGTGATGAAGCACGTTTTGCTGCTTCAGTTATTAAGTCGACTGAATGCAAAAGATAAACCTTATCGCTATGTAGATACACATGGTGGTGCAGGTAAATATGATCTTTCGACCTCTGAAGCACAGAAATCAGGTGAGTTTTTAAATGGTATTCATCGTTTAGTTAAGCTTGATGATTCGATTAAACGTAATGCACCTGAAGGAGTTCAACAATATTTAAAAGTTGTTGAAAAAATGCGTGAAAACTTTGGCAAAGGCGCTTATCCAGGCTCTCCGTGGTTCGCACTTGAAGGCATGCGTGAAACTGATAAGGCAACGATTTTTGAAATGCAGCGCGATGTATTCCAACAATTGCGCCACAATATTTTTGATAAACGTGCAGGCTTGCATGAGCGTGATGCTTACGAAGGTTTACTGGCTGTAATTCCACCAAAAGAAAAACGTGGTTTGGTCATGATTGACCCGCCTTACGAATTAGAACGTAAAGATTTTCCACAGCTTGTAGAATTGTTGGTGGCTGCTTATAAAAAATGGCCGACAGGCGTTTTTGCGGTATGGTATCCAATTAAAGACCGCGCGATGATTGAACGTTTTGAAAAGAAAATGTACAAAACCGGCATTCGTCGTCAGTTGGTTTGCGAAATTTGTGTATGGCCAGATGACACTCCAGTCGGTCTAAATGGTTGTGGTTTATTGGTGATTAACCCACCTTGGAAATTCTCTGAAGATGCGGACGAAGCATTACAATGGTTGTTCCCACATCTTCGTATGAATGAAAATGGTGGTCATGCAGCCGTACGTTGGTTGGTTGGCGAATAATTTTAAACTTGAAAAAGAAAGGTCACAGTTAGGATCGAACAATGACAAATACAAATAAACCTGAGCGGGAAATTTCTTCAAAGGATGAAAATGCATTTGATGGCATTACATTTGAAGTTGAAGAAGAGGAGCATACCCATGAAGGGCATAAAGTGAAACGTCGTGGGATCTATCTGTGGCCAAACTTGATTACAACTGCAGCGTTGTTATCCGGCTTTTATTCAATAATTGCCAGTATGAATGGTGAGTTTCAACAAGCCATTTATGCCATTTTCCTTGCAGCATTATTTGATGGTTTGGATGGACGTGTCGCACGTGCTATCGGCGCACAAAGTCCTTTTGGTGAACAGTTTGACTCGTTATCGGACTTACTAGCATTTGGTGTTGCACCTGCCATTTTAATGTATAGCTGGAGTCTAAATGACTTAGGCCGTATTGGCCTGGCAGCATGTTTTGTTTACACCGCATGTGCAGCCTTCCGTTTGGCACGTTTTAACGTACAAATTGGGGTTGTCGATAAACGTTATTTTATTGGTGTTGCAAGTCCACTCGCAGCCGTTATGATTATTTCATTGGTATGGGTAGGTATGGATATCCCTGCGGTCTTCGACTTACGCGAAACAGGTATTCAGATTTTTAATGCGGTAGTGATTATTGCAGTGGGTCTATTGATGATCTCAAATGTAAAATACTATTCATTTAAAACTGTGGATCGTCGCCGTGTTCCATTTGCGGTGTTGCCAATCATAGTCTTCATTTTAGCTGCTGTAACGTATAATATTCCAATGGGTATTTTAATTATTTCAGTAATTTATGCATTGTCTGGATTTGTCACAACCCTAATGGCAAAAAAGGCTGAAGCATGAGTTAAAACATGAAATAAAAATAAAAATGAAAAGGAGCTTGATATGCAGATATTTCAAGATTTCTTGGATCAATCAAGACGATTGAATCAAGCTCCAGATTTACAACATAAAAAAATAAATCTACATGCGCCGAATACGTCTTATCCTTCAGTCCATTATGGACTTTGTCTACCGAATCTTCCTGCGCCCTTACATTATTTTAACTTTATGAGTTGGCTTGGGCAGCCTCAGATTCCCGCTTTTCAAAATCCTGCGTCTATTCAACAAGACGAACTCAATACAGCCACAGTATTGACCAGTGTGAGCGGTCATATGGTTGGGCAATTACAATCATATTCCATCAAAGACGACTGTAGTCTGAGTGATACCGTCTTTAAATTTAGAGATAAAGAGCAGATTGGTTGGGATGGAGCGGTATTTCAAATCCATCGAGAAGATACTGAACTCAGTTTAGATTTGTCCGTGCAAACTACCGGTATTTCTTCTTGTTTAATAAAATTAAGATTAGGTCTAGCTGAATATTGGTCGGTGATGTGCCAATGTGAAGGTCAAATCAAATTTCAGGGCCAGATGTATGATGTAAATCAGCTGGCGGTTTTGTCTTATGCACAAATACGCAAGTTCCCATATTTACCTTTAGCGTTTTATACCCATCAGGTGATTAACCTTAGTCGACAACGTCAAATTATCTTTATGCAAACGCGAGACCGTTATAACAATATTTTGAGCTCACGTTTATATCTAAGAGATTTAAATCAGAAGCAAGTGTTCATGGCAGACCAAGGCGTGTTCTTTAAAGTCATGCGCGTTTATCCTGTGGTTAAAACCCCCAATTTGCAAAAAATGTATTTGCCACGTGAATTTGAATGGATTTACCAAAATGACAAACTAAAAATACATATACAAGCGCAGAGCCGTGGGGATTTTAAATTTGGACTCGGCGCTGGCTATGCAGGAAGCTTTAACTATCAAATTAAAATTAACGACGAAATCGAGTGTGGAGAAGGTGGTTACTGTGAATATGTTGATTGTCGAGCTTTAAAATGGCAAGAAAAGAATGAAAAAGATAAATTAACGGACAAATATGGAAATATTGTCCCTTTTATGCTCAAAAAATAGTAAAAAAACTCAATTTAGTAGAATAAATAAACAAACGTAATGAAAAATTAAAAATAAATGGAAAAGGGTGTTGCAACGGATGTGAAATGCTGTAGAATGCACATCCATCGGCGGTGATTAAGATTAAAACTTCTGATAAAACAATGACTTGTTTGAATTGATTAAGTTGGGTTTTATTTGATAAGTTTAAAAATAATTTGAATTACCAGTTGACTCTTTAGAAATAAAGAGTAATATAGCCGACCTAGCTTGCTGGTGACGAACCAACAAGAAGATCATTAAGAGATTATGAAGAACAACTTGTGTGGATTTTTACTGATTGATTGATCGAAATTATTTTCATTGATTGATGGTAGAAATTACTCGAAGTTTATTTGAGCAAATTTTTGTCAGTAATTGATGAGCCGAGATTGGTACACTATATGTACTATTGATTTTAAACTGAAGAGTTTGATCATGGCTCAGATTGAACGCTGGCGGCAGGCTTAACACATGCAAGTCGAGCGGGAATAGGTAGCTTGCTACCGATTTCTAGCGGCGGACGGGTGAGTAATGCTTAGGAATCTGCCTATTAGTGGGGGACAACATTTCGAAAGGGATGCTAATACCGCATACGTCCTACGGGAGAAAGCAGGGGATCTTCGGACCTTGCGCTAATAGATGAGCCTAAGTCGGATTAGCTAGTTGGTGGGGTAAAGGCCTACCAAGGCGACGATCTGTAGCGGGTCTGAGAGGATGATCCGCCACACTGGGACTGAGACACGGCCCAGACTCCTACGGGAGGCAGCAGTGGGGAATATTGGACAATGGGGGGAACCCTGATCCAGCCATGCCGCGTGTGTGAAGAAGGCCTTTTGGTTGTAAAGCACTTTAAGCGAGGAGGAGGCTACTTTAGTTAATACCTAGAGATAGTGGACGTTACTCGCAGAATAAGCACCGGCTAACTCTGTGCCAGCAGCCGCGGTAATACAGAGGGTGCGAGCGTTAATCGGATTTACTGGGCGTAAAGCGTGCGTAGGCGGCTTTTTAAGTC